>NZ_JBSQYM010000035.1:0-25899 GCF_055140805.1 Orenia sp. | reverse complement strand
GCGTGAGTGGGTGTGTGAGTGTGAGTAAACCCCAATAAAAAGAAGTTTTACACACACTCACACTCATAGCTCACACTCGACACAAAGTGTCGCACTATCATTCTAAAGTTCAACCTGAAATTATAAGCAAGTTAAATAGCTTATAAGATCTTAGTAATATTTTGTTAATATTTCCTTAATATACTCTTAATATTCGTATATTAAAATAAATATAGACTATAAATTTAACTATTTTAAATACAGTTAATAAATATAATCTTAAAAGAGGTGGCATTTATGAAAGGAAATGAACTGATTAGTGATTTGATTAGAAAGATACATTTAGGAATAAAATCCAAAATTAATCTACTTGTAATTTTGGTCTTTATCAGTCCTCTTATTAGCCAGTTTTTGGACAAGCTCTTAGGTAACTATGTCAATGTTGAATATATTATTCACATCATAGAAGCTATAACCTTCTTACTAATTCTATCTTTTATCACAGGAAGAAATAGAGTTGTCTTATTAAGGGTTTCAGAAGCTATGGAGGACTTGACTGCCCATAGTGAGGAACTTTCAGCCCTATCAGAAGAGGGAAATGCTAGCATCAAAACTACTACAGAGTTAGTAGATGGTATAACTGCAACTATTAAACAGATTTCTGCCAGTACAGAAGAGGTCAGTATTGCTGCCCAAAAAGCTAATGATAATGCTTATGTTGGTGAAGAGAAGATTACTCAGACATTGCGAAACATGATTAATATTAACCAGTCTGTAGAAAAAGCAGTCAAGGTAATTGAACAATTAAATGGAACTTCTAAAGAAATTGGAGGAATTGTTCAGACTGTTGATGGTATAGCTGATCAAATCAACCTTTTAGCCCTAAATGCTTCAATAGAAGCTGCTAGAGCAGGTGAATATGGCAAGGGGTTTGCAGTGGTAGCAGAAGAGATAAGACAATTAGCCAAACAGACCAATCGTTCTACTCAAAATATTGCCTCTTTAATCACAGATGTCCAAGCCCAATCAAAGACCTGTTCTAATGTCATTGTAGAAGTAGAAGTTCAAGCCCAAGAAGGTCATGAAATTACCAAAGAGGTTGCAAATGTATTCTTTAATCTAGAAGAATCAAGTTCTAAAGCAGCAAAACAGACTCAAGAGATCGCTACAGCTACAACAGATTTAGCTAACCATAGTGAAGAGATGAGAGAAGCAGCGCGAGATATCCAAAACATGTCTGATGAGGTTACTCTCTCTTCTCAAAATCTAGCTACTATTGCTCAAGGATTCAATAATCTAATTGAAAGTATTGAGCTTTAATTGATAAATAAACAAGGTGGGCAATTGCCCACCTTGTTTATTTATTATAATATAAAATCATACGATATTACTAGCTTTAATCTATGAAGTAATGATACTTAGACTCAAACTTAATCTTAAATTCTAAAATCTCTATAATCAGCTAACTATGTCTATATTGCTGTTACTCCTCTTTCACCAGTTCTAATTCTAACTACCTCTTCAACTGGATAGATAAATATCTTACCATCACCTATTTCTCCAGTTTTAGCATTAGCAATGATAATATCTATTATCTTCTCTACATCATCCTCTTTGCAGACAATTTCTAATTTAACCTTAGATAAGAAATCAACCTTATATTCAGCACCTCTGATAATCTCTTTTTTACCCTTCTGTCTTCCAAAACCTTTAGCTTGTGTTACAGTCATCCCTTTTAGACCAACTTCATTTAAAGCGTCTTTAACTACATTTAATTTTGCTGGTTTAATTATCGCTTCTATCTTTCTCATACTCAATTCCTCCTTAATCTCTACTCTTAATAAATATATTCTACAAGAAGATACAATTACCTTTAGATTGGCTAGAAAATGACAAATGTCAGCTTCGCGTAAGGTTTATGTAAAAATACTTGACATTGATTGTGAGGTTGTTTATAATTGTTTATAGTTAAAATAAAATACATAAAGGGGTAATCAAGATGAATTTAAATAATTTAATTCAAAGTACTAATGTATTATTCTTATTGTTAGGAGCAATAATGATTTTTGCAATGCATGCTGGATTTGCTTTTTTAGAAGTAGGGTCTGTTAGAAGAAAGAACCAAATAAATGCTTTAGTAAAAATATTAACTGATTGGGCTGTTTCAACTGTTGTCTATTTCTTAGTAGGCTTTCCAATCTCTTATGGTATAAATTTTGTTAAACCTGCTAGTGAATTGATGAGTGCTGATATGGGCTTTAGTTTAGTAAGATTCTTCTTTTTATTAACCTTTGCAGCTTGTATTCCTGCTATTATCTCAGGAGGAATTGCTGAAAGAGCAAAGTTCTGGCCTCAAGTAATTGCAGGAGCTATCTTTGCTGGAGTGTTATATCCTTTCTTTGAATCATTAATCTGGGGACAACACTCTGCAGTATTTCAAGGATTTATTAAGTCTATTGGTGGTGCTGAATTTAGTGATTATGCTGGTTCTGTCGTTGTTCATTCCTTTGGAGGATGGCTGGCCTTACCTGCAATCTTAATCTTAGGTGCAAGAAAAGGAAGATATAGCAAAAGCAAAAGCCACCCTATTCCAATCAGCAATGTACCTTTCTTAGCTTTAGGAAGTTGGATTTTAGCTGTTGGTTGGTTTGGATTTAATGTAATGAGTGCTCAAAATTTAGGTGATATCTCAGGATTAGTAGCTATCAACTCTCTATTTGCTATGGTTGGAGGAATACTAGTAGCTTTAGTTATCTCTAAAAATGATCCTGTCTTTATCCACAATGGTGCTTTAGCTGGCTTAGTTGCTGTCTGTGCAGGTTCTAACTTATATCATCCATTGGCTGCTTTTGTTGTTGGAGGAATAGCATCAGTTATCTTCGTTAAAGGATTTACTATAGAGACAGAAGTATTTAAGATAGACGATGTTTTAGGTGTCTTTGTCTTACACGGTTTAGTAGGAAGCTGGGGTGGAATTGCTTCTGGAATCTTCACCAAAAAAATATTTGGTGGTCTTGGTGGCTTAACCTTTACTTCTCAATTATTAGGAACATTATCTGCAATAGTTGTGGCTTTAGCAGGAGGAACTTTAGTTTACCTAGTTATCGACAAAACTCTTGGCTTTAGAATGTCGGCTTCTGCAGAAGAATTAGGTTCAGATTTATCAACTCATTCTTTAGAGGCTTACCCTGAAGAGAATTTAGGAGTAGTGAACTCATTAGATGATTATAAAGAAAATAATTTAAATGTAGTTTAATAGATTAATTCATAAGAAAAGATAACCAAGGTCGTCCTTATCTGATATCAAATGCTCATTGCTTGAGATAACTCAGATGGGACGATTTTACTATAATATAATTAATCATATGGAGGAGAATATAATGATAAAAGTAATCCCATCAGACGATCGATATACAGTTAAACGTGATTGGATTGAATGTAAATTGAGTTTTTCTTTTCAAAAAAATAAAGTAAAGAATCAAGGATTTGGTGTGTTAAAGGCTTTTAATGATGATATTATTAAAGCAGGTGAAGGCTTTGATATCCACCCTCACAGTAATATGGAGATTATCAGCTATGTAATTAAAGGAAGATTGGGCCATGAAGATAGCCTTGGCAATGTTGGCTTAGTAAATGCTGGTGGAGTACAGAGAATAACAGCAGGTAGTGGTGTGGAGCATACAGAGCATAACTACTCCCAAGATGAGGAGGTTCATTTTCTTCAGCTTTGGTTTGAATCTAAGGATAAAGATGTAGCACCTAGCTGGGAAGAGAAAGACTTTAGTAAAGATGCTCAATTAAATAAGCTACTCCCTATCGTCTCGGGTCATAGTCAAGAAGGTACTTTAAGTATCAATCAAGATGTAGATATTTATCTGGCTACCTTAGAAGCTAATAATGAATTATCCTATAGCTTAAAAAATAAGCGTAAAGTCTATTTATTTGTTATTGAAGGTTCTTTAGAATTAAATGACAATTACGATTTGGCTCAAGGAGATTCTGCCCAAATAGAAGATAATTCTCAAATAACTTTAGCTACACAGAATAGAGCAGAGATTATCTTAATAGATTTAATTTAATAAGTATAACTGAAATAAGTCCCTAGCTTTTAGCTAGGGACTTATTTTTTATCTAATATTTATTTTCTTTAAAAATAAGAGTTTTTGGGTATATTGCGACACTTCAAGTTTTAGCTACGGGTTTTAACCCGTAGTGTAACATGTCATCATCACCACAGGTTGAAACCTGTGGCTAATAAATTTATCATTATAAAAAGTGTCGCACTATCTCTATATAAAGCTACATTTAAATTCTACTCATCACTTCTCACTCGTAACTCATTACTACTTCAATAGACCTTCCAAAACAATCTTAGCATACTCTTTAGCTCCAAATAAAGATAAATCTTTATAATTACCACATTGAACAGGATTTGCTGCTGGAATTTCCTCAGCCTCTAAGACCTTCTTAAGCCCATTAATCCAAGCAACAGTTACCTCTTCTTCACTTCTTTCTCCTACTAGGATTAGATAAAAGCCTGTTCTACAACCCATTGGCGATAAGTCTACTACATCATCTAATTCCTCTCTGATAAAGCCTGCCAATAAATGTTCTAAGCCATGAAGAGCAGCTGTTGGCATTGCCTCTTGATTAGGCTGGAGAAACCTTAAATCAAATTTAGTGATAATGTCACCTTTAGGTGTCTCAATAGTACCAGCCTTTCTAGCAAAAGGTGCGCTGACCTTAAAGTTTTAGCTACGGGTTTTAACCCGTAGTGTAACATGTCATCATCACCACAGGTTGAAACCTGTGGCTAGTAAATTTATCATTATAAAAAGTGTCACAATACCCTTCCTATTATATCATTTCCTCTATTAGCAAGATAGCCTTTAACCTTTCTCTAATAGAAAATAAGCACACCATAAAACATGATATGCTTACAAGTTTGAATTAAATAATAATTTATTCTGGATATTAAATTCTTCTATACTACCATCTAATTTCTTTAGCTTCCATACTATTTTATCACCAAAATCCTGTGCCTGCAAGGTAGAACCTCTGCCCCCAACCTCTGCTGGCAGATACATAGCAATTGCTTGCCTTGGACATTCCTTGACACAAGCAGCACAGTCCCAGCATTCCCGTTTATCCCTGATCTTAGCTTGATTATCTTCATTTTTGTATAATAAATTGCCAGGACAGACTAACATACAACGAGACTCTTTACAACTCCCACAGCCATTACATAAGTTCTTATCAATTTTGACTGTCATCTAAATCACCTAACCTTATATGTTCTCTTTCGATGATTTCAATCTGATCAAGCTCTTGATTATACTTAGAGTTGACAAATTTAAACCAGTTTTTATCATCCTTTTTAGGATAATCAACCCTCTCTTGATAACATCTCCAACGGGTCTCTTTTCTATATAATAAGTGTTCTACAAGTACTCTAGCCACATCTACTCGATCAATCACCTCATGTAAACTCATCAGCTGATGGACATCTTCCGCCTTGGCTCTGGTCAAATCTTCTTTTAGCCTTCCAAGCTCTTGTCTAGCCATGATTAATTTGCCTTCATCTAAACGGTAATTAGTACTAATACCTCCAGCATATTCATCCATAACCTTCTGTAATCGCTCTTCAAGATCCTCTGGAAGAAAGCCTTCCTCCTTTTCCAAAGGAGAGAATACTCTATCAAACTCTCTGTTGATAAGGTTATTAGAGAGATCTACAAAATCTCTACCTCTAATATAATCTAAAGCATCAAGCCCTGCTATCTCACCTTCAACCATAGCTCCAGTAACATACTTTTTAGGTGCTCCTCCAGCCACATCACCAGCTGCATATAGACCTGCTATGGTACTTCTTCTCTTACTATCAACCCAATAGCCTGATTGGGAATGACCACCTACGATATAAGGTTCTGTTCCATATATCTCTACTGGACTTTGATTAGGCTCTATCTCTCCATCAGCCCACTTTAAGACAATTCCTGGAGACATATTTAAATAGGCTCGCTTTAAACGATGATTGCTCTCATCACTTAAATGAGTCACATCTAAGTAACAAGGCCCTCTCCCCTCTTTATTCTCCTCTAAAGTAGCATGTAATCTATAGGGAGTAGAGTTCTTCTTATACTCTCCTTGATATTCTATACCTTCCCCATTAACCTGCTTTGCCTTAAAGCTTTGGGCCAAAACTCCTGTAGGAGAGATGGTATCCTTAGTTCTTAAAGCGATAAACCTCATTTCAAAGGTTGTCATCTCTGCCCCAGCCCTAATCCCCATAGCATACCCAGCTCCAGTATTAAAGGGAGAATACCACATCTTATGGCGAGCTGAACCTGGATTATTAGGCTTATAAATACCAGCAGCTCCTCCTGTAGCACAGATAACAGCCTTAGCTTGAATCACATAGAACTTATTCTCTCTGACAGAAAAACCAAAGGCTCCTCTAACTTGACCATCTATTACTATATAATTAGTAATATTGACCCTATTTAAAACCTCTACTCCACTCTCTTGAACAGCTTTAGCTATAATCGGTTTAATATGCTCACCATTAATCTTGACACTTCGCTTACCCTTGGCTACATAATTACCTACTTCATCCTTTAAGAAGGGTAAACCCCACTTTTCAAGCCAATGGGTTGCTTTGTTCAATCCCTGAGCCAGAGTATAAACCAAATCATCCCTGACTAAACCTTCTGAATCCTTCTTGACATAATCTAAAAAATCCTTGGGAGTTACTCCAGGATTGAGATAGGCATTAATTGCACTAATTCCTGCAGCTAGACAACCACTCCGCTTGATATGGGCTTTATCAACTATTAGGACATCAGCCTTAGGGTCCTCTTCTTTGATTCTAGCCCCTGCATAACAGCCAGCAGCTCCACCACCAATAATTAAAATATCAGTCTTCAAATTAACAATTTCAATATTATTCATTTTCACCACCCTCTTTAACAATGTACAATGTAAAATTGACAATGGACAATTAAAAAGATTGGTTCAACAACGAACTTTGTGATTAACACTAGTTATAGATAAGGATATAATTTTAAGAATCTAGAATCTGGAGTCAAAATAACCGATTTCTTATATTTCATTATCAGTTATCAATCAAATTTTTCACAAAATTCGCGGAAGAAGCAAAATCAATATTTTTAGGAATTTAACTTTGATTGCCCATTGTGCATTGTCAATTGTAAATTATTTCGCCATTCCCTTAATCAATACATCTGCCACCTCTGGTCTAGTCATCTGTTTTGGAGGTCTCTGTCCATCTCTTAATAAGCCACGTACTTTAGTACCACTTAAGAAGATGTGGTCTTCTTGACCATGAGGACATGTCTTAGCAGTAGCCATGCTCTCACACTCCTTGCAATAAAAAGCATGGTCAAAGCGTAATGGTTCAATACCTATCTCTTCAGGTGTAAAGTTATCGAACATCTCTTGGGCTTCATAAGTACCATAATAATCTCCAACACCTGCATGGTCACGACCAACGATAAAGTGGGTACAACCATAATTCTTACGACATAAAGCATGGAATACTGCCTCTCTTGGTCCTGCATATCTCATTGCTGCTGGAAACACTGCCAAACCTGTTCTATTTTGAGGATAAATCCTATTCATTACCACTTCATAGCTCTCAATTCGATACTCTACTGGTACGTCTGTCCCCTTAGTCTCACCTACTAATGGTGTTAATAATAACCCATCACAGATCTCTAAAGCACACTTTTGAATATATTCATGGGCTCTATGTATAGGATTTCTAGTCTGGAAGCCTACTACCCGATTCCAGCCTTTCTCTTTAATTAACTCTCTAACATCCTTTGGATCCAGCCTATACTCATTAAATAGCTTATGCTCAATTCTTCTTAATAATGAGATTTTACCACCTAATAAGACCTCACCACGTTCATAAACCTTTACTACACCTGGATGCTCAGTCTCTGTAGTCTTATATACTAGCTGAGCTTCCTGCTCTTGATCATACTCATATTTATCAGCCAAATGTAAAACCGCATATACAGTACCCTCACTATCAGTTAAAGCCACATCTTGACCTACTGCTAAATTCTCTGCCTTAGCTTGACTAACTCCCAATACTACTGGAATAGTCCAAGGCAAGCCATTACTTAAGTACATCTCTTCAACAACCTTAGTATAGTCATCTTCAGTCATAAATCCTTCTAAAGGGCTATAAAGTCCAATAGCTATATTTTCAGCCTCAGTCAAATCTCTTAAGCTCAACTTCAACTGTGGCATCTTAGCTGCCTTCTCTAGTAATTCTTCACGCTCTTCTCCTTCTAGTACTCTATTGACTAACTTTCCACCATGGGCTTCAATTAACATTATAACAACTCCCTTATATCTCTTTTATCGTTATATTTTTTAACATAAAACATACTTATACTGCCTAATAAAATAATTTACCTTACCTTTAATTCTTGTTTACTGCTCACTACTCACTGCTTTTGTGTTGCTAATTTACCATCATAATATATCTTGTAAGGTATATCTAAACCTTCTAAGAACTCATCAATCTCATATGCTAGTACATCTTTAGAGATAAATTGATCACGAGTATAGTTGATTATCAACTGACTAAATTCTCTTTGCTGTAAATCTTGCTTTAAATTAGGTAGGGCTGCTTTAGCTATCTGTTCTACTTTAACTTGATAACCTTCCTCCCTTCCCTTTGCAGAGATGGATTTTAGAGTCTCAACCCCTCTTTTCTTATATTCCTTTAGGATGATCTCCTTTACATCTTCAGTTACTTTCTCTCCTAAAAAACCTATCTGAGAGATCAGCTTTGGTAATGATGCAGGAAGCTCTTCTTCTAATACTGCTATCACCTGTAATTGATTCTCCTTAGTCAATAATTTAAAAGAGTCTTCAATAACCTTATCTAAGGAAGCGAAACTGAATAATAACAACATTACTTTTTCCATTAAGATATCAACACCACCTGATGATTCAAGTTTGTAATTAACATATCTATCACATTAAAATCTTTAACCCTATCAGTGGCCAATAAAATTTAGCAACTAACATATACGCTAGCCAGGAGACCAACATTAATATCAGACCAAATTTAACTACATCGCTAATTCTATAATATCCCGAAGAGTAGGCAATAGCATTAGGGGGTGAGCCCATCGGTAAAGAGAAGGCCAAACCTCCTGGCAGAGCAACAGATAAGGTGATAATAATCGGATTGATCTGATAGATATCCCCTATACTATAGGCTAAAGGTAGAATAATCGCCACTGCCGCTGCATTGCTAATCCCTTCAGTAAGTAACATAGTAAAGATGGCTAAAAATATCAGAAAGATAAAAGGCGATAGATTCAGATGAACAAAAACAGCCTCAGATAGCCAATTGGTAGCACCTGTCCTTACCAAAGAGGTGGCTACTGCAATTGCTCCACCATACATTAAAATCACACCCCAATTGACATACTCCTCAATATCACGCCACTCTACTACCTGGATAGCAAAGGTCAATACTGCCCCTAAGATAGAGGTAATAGCTATATCAATTACAGAAGATAAGAATAACCAACTAAAGAGCACAGCTATTAAAACTAACATCAGTTTCTTTTCCTTGTTAGACATTGCTCCTCTGCTAGTTATCTCTGCTTCTAAGGTCTCTCTTGCCAACTCTATACTATCTATATCTATCTTTACAAGTTTAGCAATTATAAAATAAGTCACCAATAAAATTAAAGTAGGAATTGGCCAAGAATACTTAATCCATTCAAAAAAGCCAATGGAAATATCATAGTTCTTCTCAAGCAAACCCACTGCCAATAAGTTTCGTGCTCCCCCTAAAAAAGTCGTTATTCCACCAATAATTGCCCCCCATGCCATAGATAAGAATAATAGCTTCCCGTAATTACTCTCTAAAGGCTTTAACTCTAGACTAGTAGCTACCTCTAAGATAATCGGTAATAATAAAGCCGCTACTGCATGCTCTGGCATGATACAGGACAATAAAGCAGAGGTTAATAATATTCCTAACAGTAATTTCCGAGGGCTTTGACCAAATTTCTTTAAGATACTAAAGGCAATTCTAGAGCCTAAGCCAGTTTGATAAATCCCAGCTGCTAAAATCAAAGCTCCCAGAATAAAGAAGATAGCTTTATTTCCAAAAAGGGCAAAGGCCTCATCCAACTCTAAGATACCCAATAGTGGAATCAAGGTTATCCCCAACAAACTGGTAATTGCTAAAGGAATAGCATTACTAATCCACAGACTCAAACAGAGTATAAACAGAGCAATAGAATTCTTAGCAGCTACAGTCAATCCTTCAGGTTGTGGCAATAATAACACCGATAAAAATAGTATGATTCCACCAATAATAATAAAATCTTTAAGCCTTTTAAACATCGCCATCACCCTTACTTTAACTAGTTTAAAGTTGATAGTTGATAGTTGATAATTAAAGGAATTAAATTATTCTTCTAACTATCCACTATACACTTTCAACTATTAACTGCTCTTTATCCTATTGCCTGTAATTTCTTCTTAATTATCCCCTGTCTCTTATCAATCGCCTCTAATACCTTTGCTACTGCCTCTTCTACCGATAATTCAACAGTATCTAAGACCAAATCAGCATTCTCTGGAACTTCATAAGGAGCAGAGATTCCAGTAAAGTTTTTGATTTCTCCACTTTTAGCCTTCTCATATAAGCCTTTTGGATCACGTTCTGCACAGGTTTCTACATCAGCCTTAACATAAACCTCAATAAAGTTATCCTTGCCTGCTCTCTGTCGAGCAAAATCTCTTATCTTCTGATACGGGGAGATAAAAGAAGCCAAGGTAATCAAACTTGCATCCTTAAATAATGCTGCCACTTCAGCAATTCTACGGATATTCTCATTTCTATCCTCAGCAGTAAAACCTAAATCTGAGTTCAAACCATGGCGTACATTATCACCATCTAAACGATAAACAGCCTTACCTAATTTAATCAATTCCTTTTCAACCTCTACAGCAATAGTAGATTTACCAGCTCCTGAAAGTCCAGTAAACCAGACAACTAAACCCTCTTGATCTAAATTATCACACCTATCTTGATAACTTACCTTTCCTTCATGCCAAACTATATTCTTATTAGTCGATTCCTCCATACTCAAACTCCTCCCGATTTATTAGTGTATAGTTTACAGTTGATAGTTGATAGTTAAAACTTAAAAAAATGAAAAAGATTGATTTGACAATGATTTTATACTAACACCATCTTTTGAACTTAACTATCAGCTATACACTGTCCACTATCAACTATTTTTAACTAACGCTTGTGCAAAGTCTGCTTTAAGGTCTTCTACATTCTCAATTCCTACACTGACCCTAATTAAATCATCATAAGCTCCTAGTGACTCTCTTTCTTCTACCGTATTACCAGCATAAATTGTAGATGCAGGATGAATCACCAAGGACTTAACATCACCAATATTAGCTAAGTTATAGAAGTACTCTAAATTATTTATGATTTCAAAAGCCTTCTCTTTACTACCAACTCTTAAGGTCAACATTCCACCAAATCCATTAGCAAATAATTTTTTAGCCCGTTGATTATACTGATTATCCTCTAAACCTGGATAATTAACCTCTTTTACCTCTGGATGCTCTGCCAAAAATTCGGCTAATTCCAATGCATTCTGACAATGCTTTTCCATTCTTAAAGCTAAAGTAGGAATCCCCAATTCATTTAACATAGAGCTCAATGGCGATGAACAAGGTCCAAAGTCCTTAAAGACCTCTCCTCTAGCTTTAACACTAAAGGCTAATTTACCAAACCTCTTATAATCAGCAAAATTATCAAAAACAGTCCAATCAAAGTTTGCTCCATCAACAATCACTCCACCAATCGAGTTGGAGGTACCATTGATATACTTTGAAGTTGAATGGATTACCAGATTTGCCCCTAGCTCAATTGGTTTGATTAAAACAGGGCTTGTGACTGTACTATCAACGATCAATGGAATCTGATTCTTTTCACAGAGTTTAGCTATCCCTTTAATATCTGGAATATCCAATTTAGGATTTCCTAAGGTCTCTAAAAAGACGAACTTTGTCTTATCAGTTATCAGCTCTGCAATATCCTCAGCTTCAATACCTTGACTGAAACGTGCTTTAATTCCATACTTTTGATAGTTCTTAAAAAGATTATAAGTCCCACCAAATAAAGAGCTAGTTGAGATAAATTCATCACCTGCTTCTAATAAAGTCAAAGTAGCTGTAGAGATAGCAGCCATTCCTGATGCACATACTATCGCCTGTTTTCCACCTTCAAGGCCAGCTAATTTATCCTCTACACTTTTAGTGCTAGGATTGCTAATTCTTGAATAAGTATATCCCAAGGCACGATTATTAAATACCTTCTCTAAATCTTCCGCATTATCATAAGCAAAAGAGTTATTTAAATAAACTGGGGTATTTGTCGCACCATATTGATCCTTGATCTTCAAATTTACCAACTTCGTCTCAAAGTCCATTATATTCTCCTCCTTATTAGTGTGAGTAGTATGTGTGAGTGTAAGTAAAACAATTAAACCTTTTATCTCACACTGACACTACGATTTTTTAACTCTTAAGCTATATGAACCGTCTTCTCTCTTCTCTTTAGATAGGATTTCATGCCCTTCTGAAGCCAGACTCTGAGGAACATTAGCTATCGGTGCTCCCTCATCTAAATAAATATCTATTATATCCCCTGAATTAAGAGGTGCTATTGCCACCTTAGCCTTGACAAAGTTCATTGGACATTTAACTCCCCTTAAATCTGCCACCTTATTATCTAAGATATTCTTATCTTCATTATTATTATCACTAGTAACTTCTTCTAATTCAAACTCCAATTTAGCATTTAAAGAGTTGAATAAGAAGTCTACTCGTTCAATTAAAGCATCAATCTGGTCTTGATAAGACAATAGACTATCAATATCTCCTAGCTTATAATCTAGTGCCGCATCTAAAATCTCACTATAATGATTATCCACCAAATTCTTATCGATAAACTCGGTTTTAAATTCTGCTAAAATAACTCTATCCTTATCGGTATCTATTCCTCTTACAGCCAATAACGCTCTAGCAGTATTGATAATTGCTTTATAAAGTTCATTGTTATCCTCTGCTTTGATTCCTTTACTATAATTAGATTTTGCAGTATTGATATCCAATTGGATGATATCCATTACACCTGCTCCACATTCTCCAGGTCCTCTACCTGCTAAGGAGAAGTCTTCTTGCTTACCCCAATCCTTATAGATATCTGGATTTTGTTCATAAGTAGGAATCTCAATGAATTGTTCAGCCAGTTCAACTATCTTAGCTTTTCCACCCTTTTCTAGATAATCATTAAAATCAGCCCGGTTATAATCTCCATCTTCAGCCAATAATTTAGCTAACTCTGCTAAAAACTCTGGGATTCGTTTAGCAGGAATATCTATAACTGCCTTTCCATACTTACTATTACCTTCCTCTACATTTCCTCCTAAAAATAATGCATAGTGAGGAACCAATCTATCATTATATCGCTTAGCCTTACCTTCAAAACCAATATTACCGATAATATGCTGTCCACAGACATTTGGACAACCACTGATATAAATTTGCGGTAATGATGCTTGCACTTTATCATTTAAAGTAATTAGTTTCTCTCTAATAGCCTCTGATAAATTAGGTGAAATACATAAGCCTAGCTTACAAGTAGATGCACCTTTACAAGAAACAGGCATTGTTCCCCTATTAGTAACTACTAGATTAGAGTTAATTTGATTAATCTGTTCAATTAACCCTGCTAAATCTTGCGCTTTAACCCCTCTGATTAATAAGCCTTGTTTAATAGTAGTCCTGATAGATATCTCATTATTATCCAATAAGTCTAATAATGAATTAAATTCATCATAGCTAATATCTCCATTCTCCATTCTAAGCTCTAAAGAATAATAGCCCTCTACCTTCTCTGGATAAAGATAATCAGCTATTAAATCAATTTTTTCTCCCTTAGCTGATCTTAATTCCTCATATCTAGTTAGCTCTTCAACCTCTAAATCTTCTGCTAATACTTCTGCTAAGTACTCTTTATACTTATTGACAAACTCTTCATCACCAAGGCGCTTTCTGACAAAACGTAGTCTGGCCTTATGCTTATTACTACGATCACCATGCTCATCAAAGAATCGCTTAATAGCCTCTGCTATATGGAAGATCTTATCCTCTTCTACGAATTCCTCTAAAACTATACCTAATTCTGAAGAGCCTCCCATTCCTCCTGCTCCATATACTTTAAAGCCTCTCTTACCATCTTGCTTGGTAGCTATAAAACCTAAATCATTTAATGTAGCTAAAGAATCATCTTTAGGGTCCGAGGAGAAAGCAATCTTGTACTTTCTTGGTAGATTAAAGGAAGAACGTGTCTTAATCAAATATTCTGTTAAAGCCAAGTTATGGGGTGTAGTATCAAAAGCTTCCTCAGGATTGACCCCTGCTCTAGCAGAATTTAAGATATTTCTAACAGTATTACCTCCACCACCTCGTGGACTTAAACCAGCCTCTAATAGCTTAAATAGTACTTCTGGTGTATCCTCTATCTTCACTTGGTGAATCTGTACATCCTGTCTAGTGGTAATATGAACATATCCATTTCCATACTCTTTACTCAACTCATTTAAAGTTCTTAGTTGCTTTTTAGTGGCTACTCCACCTGGAACTCTAACTCTGACCATATATCTCTCTTCTCCAGGCTCATAACCTCTTTGACTATAGATTCCCATTGGAACTCTACGCCCTTTAAATCTAGCTTCATCTAAGTCTTTTGCTACAAAGCGTTCGACTAATTTGGGATAATTATTGGTATCTTCTTTAACTGTATCTGGAATATTAAAAATCGGTCGATTACTCATATTCTTCACCTTCCTTTTTTAGTGTACAGTGTACAGTTTACAATGTATCATGTACAGTTACAACCTTAAAAATAAAGACTTATTCTTTTTAAGTTCTTTAAATATTTACTTTATAATCTTGAACTTAACTGTAAATTGTCAATTGTACACTGTAAATTATTAAGTAATAATAATCTCTATCTGGGTAACCTTCTTCTGCTCTTCAATCTTAAAAGCCTTTAATACTGGTTCTTCATCCTTTAAAGATAGGATAAAGTAGATTGCATCTTCATCATAAGCCAACCTTTTATCCTCTTCTGATGGTCTAGAAGGGGTAAAAGGATGGGAGTGATAATTCCCAATCAAATCATAACCCTTATTTCTAACCTCTTTGACCACTGCAAACTGTTCTTTAGGATCCATAGTAAAATGCTCTGCTGAAGCATCTAGATTGGTCATTGTATATATATCTTTGATTTCAATTTCCTCATTAGCCTTTACTCCAGCCACTAAACCACAGCCTTCATTAGGAAATTCGGCTTGAGTATGCTTAAGTAGCTTTTGGTATAGCTCTTTAGATAGTTTAATTATCATAATTCACAGACTCCTTGTTCATAATCGATTAATTCTGTGATCTCTGGATCATCACTACAAACTCCACAGTTCTCTCTCTTCTTGAGATTGATCTTTCTAAAGTCCATTTTTAAAGCATCATAGGTTAGTAATTTTCCAGTTAAGAGCTCACCTTTTCCTAAGATATACTTGATAGCCTCTGTTGCTTGGATAGTTCCAATCACTCCACCCATTACCCCGATAACTCCTGCTTCCTTACAAGAAGGGACTGAACCAGGTTTTGGTGGCTGAGGGAAGATACATCTATAACATGGTGTATCCTCTCCTGGAACTACAGTTGTTGTCTGCCCTCCAAATCTAATGATTCCTGCATGGGAGAAAGGCTTACCTTCCATTACACAGGCATCATTGATTAAGAATTTAGCTGGAAAATTGTCAGTACCATCTATTACAAAATCATACTCTCTAATAACCTCTTTGATATTCTGTGAAGTCAAGTAGTAGTCATAGGTCTTGACCTCTACATCAGGATTCATCGCATTGATCTTCTCTTTAGCCGATTGTACCTTTAACTTACCTACATCAGGTGTATGATGTAAGACTTGACGCTGTAGATTAGACAATTCTACTCTATCTGCATCTACCAAACCAATCTTGCCGATACCAGCTGCTGCCAAAAATTGTGCTGCTGGTGTTCCAAGCCCTCCCGTTCCTATAATAAGTACTGAACTAGTTAACAATTTCTCTTGTCCTTCTACACCAACATCCTGCAAAATAATATGTCTTGAATATCTCTGTAACTGCTCTTCACTAAAATCGTACACTTGCTCCACCACCCATAAAGTAGAGAAATTCTACTTGGTCTCCATCCTTTACAACTGTGTCTGAAAAAGTATCTCTATCTAAAATCTCACCATTTAATTCTACTGATACCATATCTGGCATATCTACATCTTGCTTTACCAATAATTCACTAACTGTCAACTCTTTTTCCAACTCTACTGCTTCACCATTAACCTTAATCTTCATTCTCCACCACTCCATTTCCTAGTATTCCACTTTGTTTTCATGTATTTATATTATTAAAAAGATTATCATATTATCCCTGGTATGTCAATAAAATTAGTGGGAATTATTCCAAAAAAAGATTATTAGCTATTTATCTAAGTAATCATACAAAAAACCCCTTTCTGCTAGAAGGGGTTTAATTAAAACTAGTTATTAAAATTAAATCTTAAATTTATTGATAATATTCTTCAATCTATCTGACATATCATCTAATTCAAAAGATATATCAGAGACACCTTTGGAGAGTAAATTCATATCTTCAATTGAATCTTTTACTTCTTCACTCTTTTCAGATACCTGCTGAGTTGAGAGGCTAGCATCTTGCAGTTGTAATGAGGTCTCTTCGATAGCAGTAGCTATCTCCTCAAAGGATTGGGCAACCTCTTTGATGATCTTATCTCCTATCTCTGCCTCTTTAGTTCCTTGTGAAACTAAATCTAATACATTCTCTATTCCTGACTCAACCTCACCAACTGTTTTATTAATATTATTAGTAGCTTTAGCAGTCTCCTTAGCTAAATCTCCAATCTCTTCAGCAACAACTGCAAAGCCCAGTCCTGCTTTTCCTGCTCTAGCAGCCTCGATTGTTGCATTTAAAGATAATAAATTAATTTGATCAGTAATATTAGTAATCAAATTATTTATCTCTTTTATCTTCTTAGATTCTTCTGCTAATTCCTTACTAGCTCGATTAGCCTGAATAATACAGTCATTTACTTTAGTAATCTGAAGCATTGCTTCATCTATCTGTTCTTTTCCAGATTGGGTACTTGCTGTTGTCTCCTCAGAAAAACTACTTATCTCTTGATTGATTGCCGCTATATCTTGAATAGAATGAACTGTATCCTCTATATACTCTGCCATATTCTCATTAGCATTATGAGATTTATCAGCTGATTTAAAGAGATTTTTACTTGTAGCAGATATCTTATCACTATTATCTTTTAAATCACTGATTATATCTATCTGCTGTTCAATCAATTTATTAAAACTATCAACTAACTCACCTATCTCATCTTGTCGCTCAATATTAATCCTTTTACTATAATCACCTTTACTGACCCGTTTCATATTCTTTTTAAGCTCATCGATTGGGGTAAAGATATTTTTACTAATCTTTAAGGCGATAAAAGCTACCAACACTCCAACACCAAGAATTAAAATCAATTTAATCCATAAATCCCTTCTAAGTTCAGCAAAGGCCTTATCACTAGATTGCTGGACTATAATAGCCCAGCCTAATTTTTTAATGAATTTGTATGACCCAAGTATGTTAACTCCATTTTCATCCTTATACTCTTTTACTCCATTCTTACCCTTCAATAAAACAAATTGAATAAGAGATTGAAATGGTTTACTGTTTATTGTAGCTTCCTTCTCTTTATTATATATTAGTGGTTTTCCTGTATTATCTATCAGATAAACTTCACTATTTTTTGTATCATCTATAGTGTTCGTTACTATCTTTTCTATCTCATTTAAATTAATCTCAGCACCTAAAACTCCTATTATCTTATCATTATCTCTTATCGGTATGGCAAATTGAATAATTTGCTTGTCAATAAACTCTGAATAGTGATAGTTAGAGATATAGTTTTGACCTGAAATAGCATTCTGAAACCATGGGGCACCATAGTAATTATTTTCAACTTCTAATCCATCTTCACTAATAGCATCTATCACACCACTTTGGTTCAGGAGATATACCACTTCAAAACCTTGATATAATTCTTGAAAAGATAATAGGTCATCTCTTGTTAAATAACTCTCACTAGCCAAATAATTAATTTGATTCATTTTCTCTTGTATATAGTAATCTATCTTTACTCCTAAATCATTTGCTAAAGATTTATTATATAAAAAGACCTGTTCTGTCATTAGATTTTTTTCTTTATTATAATTTACCAACCCTAAGATAAGTATTGGCAATATAGTGATTAACAATAAAGTTAAAATCAACTTCTTTTTGAGACTTTTATTTAAGTAATCTATAACAAACATACATATGCCCCCTTCAATTTAAAGTGGATTAATAAATTTAGATTAAAAATAATAAATAATTACTATAGATTATAGGCTATACAAATTCATGATTATAGAACAATTTAAATCTATCTTTATATAGAGATATTGCGACACTTCTTTCGAGTTGATAGTTGATAGTTGATAGTTGATAGTGTATAGTGGATAGTTAAAAAATTAAAAGCTTGTATGTTTTAAGGTTTTGAATTTAACTATCAACTCTCAACTATACACTATACACTGGGGTTTAAAAGTGTCGTAATATCCCTATTAAGTTTCATTTTAAATTTACACATCTAAAATAATATTTCAATCCAAATTATAAGTCAATTTATAAAATCCTAATAACCTCTTCAACTTTGTTTTGATTTATTAATCTGTAAACTTTACCTTATTCCAAAATAAATCTTTGACATCTAAAAAGCTTCTAATGCTCTTCTTGACTTACTATAAGTAGAATGATACCAAATCAGCTCTACTTCTTATACTTAAATTGGGGCATTCTCCACTTTAGCAGTCAAATAATAAATGCCCCAATTTTCTTAAAATTCAAACATTTTGCTTTATAAGTTACTCTTTATAAGTATCGATATTCTCTTTAGTTACAACAGCGACTCCAGTGTCGATAAATTCATCAATCTCTCCACCTTCTGTTAGCTTTAATAATAATTCAACTGACTTATATCCCATTAAATCAGGTCGTTGAGCGATAGTTGCGTACACAATATCTTCTCTAATATAATTTAAGGTTTGAGGCATATCATCAAATCCAATAATAACTACATCTCCTACCAAATCCTTACTCTTTAAGGCTTGAGCAGCAGCAGGTGCACCACTAGCACTAGAGGCAAAGATACCATCTAGATCATAGGCTTGTAATAATGCTTCAGCTTGACTTAAGGCTAAGGACATGTCATCATTATTTGCTTCAACCTTAACAACTTCAATATCAGTACCTTTGAAGGCTTCTTTAAATCCTGCTATTCTTTGATTTAAGTTCTCTGCTCCTAGCTGTCCAGTCATAATAGCTACCTTACCCTTACCCTTTAACTTCTTAGCCATTGCTTCTCCAGCTTTCTTTCCAGCAGCCTTATTACCTGTTCCAATATAGGCAGTTCTTCCACTACCAGGAGCATCAGCATCAAAGGTAATTACTTTAATACCTTTATCCATTGCTTGTTTAATAACTGGTTTAATTGCATTAGCATCTACTGGAGAGATAGAAATCCCATCAACGCCTTGAACTATTAGGTTCTCAATGGTAGAGACTTGTTTAGCAGCATCAGCTTTTTGTGGTCCTACAAAACGAGCATCAACATTGAAATCTGCAGCAGCTTGTTCCATACCTTCTGCACTCAATTTAAAATAAGGGTGACTAACTAACTTTGGTACCAGGACAAAGACCTTCTCTTCATTTGGATCACTTTGAGCACTCTGTTTCTGACCACAACTAGCTAAGACCATAGTAGCTAATAATAGAAATAAAACTAGAAGAACACCTTTTCTCTTTAACATTAGTAACTCCCCCTTTAATTAATTTGATAATTTAATTGTAGTTATACATAGATGTGAATTGATGATACATAAAATCAAATTAGTAAGTTGTTAATAACTACCACTCACCTCCCCTATCTAATACTTTTGGAATTACTTAATTTAGTAACCTTTATACCCTCACTTTTAAGAAATTATTAATTGCAACTGCCTTTAGGATAAGAGTAGTAGTCTAGTCACCATTTTTTTCTAATTATACTGAATATTCTGAAAATAATGATAAAAGTAAATATTTTTTACAAAAAACTAATCAAGCTAATACCTACATATCTACTATCTATTAAAGTTTCATTTATACTTAAACCTAAAATTGATAACTATGTAGTTACTCTTCATTGAAACTATTCCTCAATAAAGCACCTTTGTATAGTTATATGAATTCAAAATGCAACTTAATGGGTAGATTACGATAGTTTTAGGAATCAAGAGTTAGGAACCAGTTATCAGTAAAACAGACTGATTCCAGATTCCAAAAAGTGTCACACTATCCTTCTATTGTTTCATTCTAGAGTTGTTTATCTATATTATAATAGATTAATAAACGACTCCTATATCTTATAATTTTCTACAAGAAACCCTCTTATCCTCTTTTTCAGGTTCAAAAATAAATAAGATTTCCGTTTTAAGACTACTATCACTATTCTACTGCTGATTTATCCCCATCAGCTATCTTATATAGAATTTAGTACTGTAAATTATAAGAACTCCTCCAACTTCCTATTCTTACAATGCTGTAAACTTTCACAACTTTTTGTGAAAGTTTACAGATTAACGTGATTAAGAACTGATTGACCTGATTCTATTGTAAAGGATAATTTTATTTGCTATTATGAGATTAAAGAAAGTACTTTCTTGAAATTTTAAATTTTTACAAAAATTAAATAAGGAATGGTGATATATTATGAAGGAAAAGATTCAACGCTTTGGTGGAGCAATGTTCGTACCTGTTTTATTATTTGCCTTTGCTGGTATGACTGTTGGTCTAAGCATTCTCTTTATGAATCAAGATATTGTGGGTGCTATAGCCAATCCTGATGGATTATGGTATCAAATCTGGTTTATCATCCAACAAGGTGCTTGGACGGTATTTCGCCAGCTACCTCTTCTATTTGTAATCGGCTTACCGATAGGTTTAACTAAAAAAGCACCAGCCCGTGCCTGTTTGGAGGCTTTAGTCACCTATTTAACCTTCAACTATTTTATCAATGCTATGCTTTCATTATGGGGAGCTAGCTTTGGGATTGATTTTGTAGGTGAAATGGGGCGTACCAGTGGCTTAACTATGATTGCTGGAATTAAGACTCTGGATACTGGAATGGTTGGAGCAATCTTGATTTCAAGTATCGTTGTCTACCTGCACAATAAGTTTTATGATAAAAAATTACCTGAGTTTTTGGGAATCTTTCAAGGCTCTTCCTTTGTTGTAGTTGTCGGCTTTTTTGTAATGATTCCTGTAGCCTTTCTGACTTGTCTGATCTGGCCTAAGGTTCAAAGTGGAATTGGATCATTACAGGTGCTTTTAACCTCCTCAGGTGCTTTTGGGGTCTGGCTATATACTTTTTTAGAACGCTTATTAATTCCAACTGGTCTACATCACTTTGTCTATGGACCCTTTATCTATGGACCAGCTGTAGTAGAGAATGGTATTGCAGCCTACTGGCCTCAACATTTGGCTGATTTTGCAACCTCTGCCCATTCATTAAAAGAGATGTTTCCTGCAGGTGGTTTTAGCCTCCATGGTTCATCTAAGGTCTTTGGTTCTGTGGGAATTGCCCTAGCACTCTACTTTACTGCTAAACCTGAGAAGAAGAAGGTTGTTGCAGGATTGTTGATTCCAGCTACCTTAACAGCAGTAATAGCTGGAGTTACAGAGCCACTTGAATTTACTTTCTTATTTATTGCACCTATGTTATTTGTAGTTCATGCAGCTTTAGCAGCAACCTTAGCGGCAACCTCCTTTGCTTTTGGAGTTGTGGGGAGATTTGGTGGAGGACTAATTGAATTTGCAGCACAGAACTGGCTACCATTATTTAAATACCATTCAGGTACTTATATAACACAGATTATCATTGGTTTATCCTTTACAGCTATTTACTTCTTTGTCTTTCGTTATCTGATCTTAAAGTTTGACTTACCAACACCTGGTCGTGAAGTAGAGGGTGAAGAGACTAAGCTTTATACAAAGAATGACTATAAAGAGAAACAAGGTTCTTCAGCAGATAATAGCCAAGCAATGGTCTTTTTAGAGGCCTTAGGTGGTAGTGAGAATATCATCGATGTTACCAACTGTGTTACCCGACTGCGTATCTCTGTCAAAGATGAGACCAAGTTATTAGATGATAGTATATTCCGTCAAGCAGGAGCCCATGGAGTCGTTAGAAATGGAACAGCAATTCAAGTAATTGTAGGATTATCTGTCCCACAGGTTAGAGATGAGTTAGAAAGCCTACTCAATAATAACTTAACAGTCTAAATTAAAGGATAAGTTTATAAGTTAATAATTAAGTTAATTGATTATAAGTTAATAATTATATAAGTTAATCAGCTATAATTTTATAAGATTATAAGGATACAATTGTTTTGATAAATAAATTAACTTCATTGTTGCTAATTAGCAACAATGAAGTATTAAATAAGATATATAAGTCAAGGAGGAGATAATTATGAAGAAGTTTTCTGTAGTAATCGCTGGTGGAGGAAGTACCTTTACGCCAGGGATTGTATTGATGTTATTAGATAATTTAGATAAGTTTCCAATCCGCAAGCTTAAGTTCTATGATAATGATAAGAAGCGCCAAGATACTATTGCTAAGGCTTGTGAGATCATCTTAAAGGAGCAAGCACCAGAGATTGAATTTCTAGCAACTATAGACCCTCAAGAAGCCTTTAGCGATGTAGATTTTGTGATGGCTCATATCCGTGTTGGAAAATATGCTATGCGTGAGTTGGATGAAAAGATACCTTTAAAATATAATGTAGTCGGTCAAGAGACCTGTGGTCCTGGTGGAATTGCTTATGGAATGCGCTCAATTGGTGGAATGCTAGAGATTATAGATTATATGGAGGAATACTCTCCAGATGCTTGGCTATTAAACTATTCTAATCCAGCAGCTATTGTAGCTGAAGCTACTCGAAAACTACGTCCAAATTCCAAGGTATTAAATATCTGTGATATGCCTGTAGGAAATGAGCGACGGATGGCTAAGATTGCAGGTTTAAAGTCTCGCAAAGAGATGATTGTCCGCTACTATGGACTAAACCACTTTGGCTGGTGGTCAAGTATTACCGATAAGGAAGGTAATGACCTAATACCAAAAATCAAAGAGTATGTAGCTGAAAGAGGATATCTAGTTCCAAATGCTGATAATCAACATATGGATGATAGCTGGAAGAATACCTTCCTTAAGGCTAGAGATATCTATGCAACAGACCCAGATACATTACCAAATACCTATTTGAAGTACTATCTCTTCCCAGATTATGTAGTAGAACACTCTAATAAGGAATATACTCGGGCTAATGAGGTCATGGATGGCCGAGAGAAGTTTGTCTTTGGAGAGTGTAGGAAGGTAATTGAAAATCAATCTACTGAAGGTTGTCAATTAGAGGTTGATGCCCATGCTTCTTATATTGTCGATCTAGCCAGAGCAATTGCTTATAATACCCAAGAGAGAATGATCTTGATTGTAGAGAATAATGGAGCAATTGAGAACTTTGACCCTACGGCAATGGTCGAAATTCCTTGCATCGTTGGTAGCAATGGACCAGAGCCACTATCTATTGGAAAGATTCCCCGCTTCCAAAAGGGATTGATGGAGCAACAGCTAGCTGTGGAAAAACTGGCTGTAGAAGCCTGGGCAGAAGGCTCCTATCAAAAATTATGGCAAGCACTTACTTTATCAAAAACAGTGCCAAGTGCCAAGGTGGCCAAAGATATCTTAGATGAATTAATTGAGGCTAATCAAAAGTTTTGGCCAGAATTGAGCTAAGAGATTATTAATTCTAAGTTTGAGACTAAGTATATAGATTTCCAAGTCTGAAGTGTAATTTAATGGATATATTGCGATACTTTTAGGAATCAGGAGTCAGGAACCAGTTATCAGTAAAACAGACTGATTCCAAATTCCCGATTCCTGATACAAAAGTGTCACACTATCTTTCTATTGTTTCATTCTAAAGTTTGATAACTATAATTAAACTTAGTCTCAAACTCAATCTCAATATATGGAGGTGAAGGATATGTTCAAAAAATTATTTCAACCTAAAAGGGAGGTTGTAGAGATCTACTCACCCTTAAGTGGAGATATTATAGAATTGTCCGAGGTTCCTGACCCAGTCTTTGCTCAAAAGATGGTCGGTGATGGCTTTGCTATAATTCCTAATCAAGGTAAGTTACTCTCCCCAGTTAAAGGTACAGTCAAACAGGTCTTTGCTACTAAGCATGCTATCGGAATTGAAACGGTCAATGGACTGGAAATCTTAATCCATGTAGGTCTAGATACTGTAGAGTTAGACGGAGAAGGCTTTGAAGTGATGGTCAATACTGGTGATTCAATCGAGGTTGGTGATCACCTGTTGAACTTTGATATTGATTTTATAGAGGCAAATAATAAAGAAATTATTACTCCAGTAGTAGTTACTAATTATCAAGATAAGGTAAAGAATTTTATCCAAATCTCTCATTCTAAAGTCAATTATCAAGACCTAGTATTAAAATGTGAATTAATATAACTAAGTTACTAATAAAGAAGAGGAGAACCTCTTCTTTATTAGATTTTAATTAGATTTTAATTTGCTTCTACTTCCTCTTGATAACTAACATACTCTCTAAGTAAGGTCTCTGTTAGAATAAAGAAACCAGCAAAGGGATCCTTCTTCCCATTCTTATAACTCCAAGATGAGACTGGAATATATAAATTATGAGGTGTCATCCTAGAGAGCTTGTTATTACTGAGTTTAGTAATTGAGATAAATTCAATCTCCTTCATCGCTAGCTCATTAACACAGCTTTGAAAAGAGGTAGTATTTCCTGATAAAGAGATAAAGATAACTATATCCTCTGCTTTAATACTAGGAGTGATAACCTCCAATTCTCGATAGCCTTCAATTACATGAAAATACTTATGAGCAATTAAAAAAGTTCGTTTTAACTCTCTAGCAACAGCCATTTGAGCTGTCCCTGTCCCATAGACAAAAACCCGCTCTGCATCATAAATTAGCTTAGAGATGCCAGTAAAGTCCTTCTCTTGAAGCAACTTAACAGTTTCGTTAATATCCTGATAAAACTGTTGAATATAATTTCTCTCTACTAAATCTTCGCGTTCCTCCTCTAACTTCAAGTTGAATTTAAATTCACTATAGCCCTTAAAGCCTAATTTCTTGGCTAAACGAAAGATCGTTGTTCTAGAGACATTACATTTTTTAGCAAGGTCATTGATTCCTAACTCAGCACATTCTCGTTTATTCTTTAAGATATACTTTAAAATATACTGGTCACTCTCATTTAACTTATCATAATGCTGATTGATCGCCTCTTGTAATCTAATCATCAACCTCTCCCTTCTATATCCATTTTTATTTAAGCTAGATTATTAACTATTATAACTTTATTCTAACAAATCTTCTCCTATGGCTCAACTGCTACAAGTAGTTGAAAATCTGCAACATCAAAATAAAGCTTAATGGTTATATTGCAACAGTTTAAGTTTTAGCTACGGGTTTTAACCCGTAGTGTAACATGTCATCATCTCCACAGGTTGAAACCTGTGGCTAGTAAATTTATCATTATAAAAAG
>NZ_JBSQYM010000034.1:0-23535 GCF_055140805.1 Orenia sp. | reverse complement strand
TAGCTACGGGTTTTAACCCGTAGTGTAACATATCACCATCACCACAGGTTGAAACCTGTGGCTAGTAAATTTATCATTATAAAAAGTGTCGCACTATCACTACATTGTATCACTTTTCTATTAGCATAAGATTTGTATTAACAACCTAAAATTGCTCCTGTCAATTTTGGTACTCTCAGTTTTACTCTTCCATCTATAAGGCTATATTCTCTATCATTTAATAGATTTATTATCTTGTTACGATTAGCCAAATTATAACTACTTAAATCTACTTCAAACTCTGCTTCCTCTTCTTTACAATTTAAGATAATAAGCAATTCTTCTTGACCATAGCTCTTAATATAAGCCCAGATTCCCCTTTGATCATCAACAATTATATCCTCTCTCTCACCTAAACTTAAAGCTAAGTGATTCTTTCTAGCACTGCATAATCTTTGATAGAAACTATATAATTCCTTATCCTGCTCTTCTCCCCATAACATAAAGTTACGAGAATAATCATAGACAATTGCTCCTGTATTATCGTCTCTACAGTCATTTGCTTGGGATAATCCCACTTCTGTCCCATAATAAATAAACTGAGTACCCGCTAAAGTAAACTGACAGGTTGCTGCTAACTTTAATCTTCTCTTATCACCTTTTGCTTCCCATAAAAAGCGGGTCATATCATGATTATCTAAGAATCTACATAAGATAAATTCATCTTCATAATATTCATTTAAATAATCTAAATCATCTTTAAATTCTGAAACACACTTGCTACCATGAATAAATAGTTCTCTAAAGCTCCAAACTAAAGAAAAATCAAAACAACCATCTAACTCTCCAGCAAATTTATTTGTAATACCAGGTCCTTCCCAAACCTCACCAAATACATAGGCATCAGGTTTAACCTCTTTAAGAGCTATTCTAAATTCAGTCCAAAAATCATGGGATAACCCATAAGCATAGTCCATTCTTAAACCATCGAAATCGTAAGTTTCTAGCCACTTTAGTAAATGCTGATAAATAGTATATTCTCTAGCTTCTGCATAATCATTATTGATGTAAGGTAACTCTTTTAAACCAAAAAAGCCATCATATTGCTTAGGCCACTGAGTAAATTCAAACCAATTATAATATTTACTATCTTTATCCTGTTGAGCCTCAATAAAGAAAGGATGCTTATTAGAACAATGATTTGGTACGAAGTCTAAAATAATCTTTAATCCTTTATTATGAGCTGAATTAATCAATTTTTTAAGTAAGTTAGCATCACCAAAATGCTTATCAATTTCCAAAAAATCTGTTATATGATAGCCATGATAGTATAAGCCTTCATAAAGTGGTGATAGCCAAATAGCCGTTGCACCCAATTTCTTAACATAATCTAATTTATCAATTATTCCTTGTAAATCTCCACCTTGGTAGGCAAAAGGATCAAGACCTAAATCATAGTTATTAGTTGGATCACCATCATAGAAACGATCAATCATAATATGATAGACTATCGCTTCCTTAGCCCATTGAGGAGTCTGATAATCCTGTACTAGATAAGAGAAATTACTTGCTTCTGCTAAAGCTTCTTTACTGTCAGCAAAATATGACATACCCTCCTGACTATTATAGCCTTCAATAATATATCTAACTCTAACACCCTCTTGCTGAGGAGCAATCTTAGTTTCCCACCAGTCAATCAACTCTTCTTCAGCTGGAGCTACTTCTGTATACCTTCTCTTCAACTCTAAACAAACTCCATTTATTACCTTACCCTGTTTACCTTTAGGTAGAGTACCATCAGTAGTATAATATAAGTACATTTTATCTACCAATTTTCTCTGACTACTAACCCTAATAGAAACCTCATCATTTATTGTTGGCAAATTGGGAGAATAGTTATAATTATGAAATACTTTGGTGTTAAAAACCGTTTTCTCACTCACGTCAACAAAAGACCTCATATTATATGAATGGTAGGGACTTTTTCTTCTACTCTCATCCCATAATGATACTGAAGAGATTAAGTTATTTAAGGACTGCTCCCTTACCTTGTCAGAAACTTCTTGCTTGCTAAGATACTTCTTCAGCTCATCTTTACTAGGAATTTCTGCTAGTTGCTGCCCAGTTTGAGTGTCATAAACTCTAGTTTCCAAACCATTTGTCATTACCAATATAGGAGCAGGAGTTGAAAGCAATCGGGAATAAGATAGCATCTTTTTCTTTACTTCTGCATTCAATTCTTCATTCCCAGCTCTAACAGAAATAACCAAGCCAGGTAAGCCATTAACACTAACAAGTAATTCGGCATTAATATATACCTTCCGCCTACCCTTTTCTACTAACAGCTTTGCATCAGATTCTATATCTGCTAATTGATAGCCCAGTTTATATAAATTGGGTAATAAATATCTCTTTTTAACTCCCTCTCTATACTTCAACCTTATGATTTTATTCATCTAAACCACCCTTTATTAAAAGTTTTCCCTAAAAGCTTATCTACAAAACAAAAACCCCGATTAATTATTAAAAAATTTTTAATAATTAACCGGGGTTCTTTCTAGAAAGATTGCCCTCAAATTTTTGCATTTAACCTAATTATATAATTTATAATAAATTATATCAATGTTTTACTATAAAAATTTTTAGAATTATTTTATTTCTAATAGTAACTTATTAGACTACAAGAAGAACAAATCTAGAGACAAAATTAAAGAAGTAATTAATATTAGCAACTATTAGTTATTTTTACTAACATCTTTAGCATAACTTTGACAAATACTATAAATAAGCCTTAATAAATACCTAATATCAAGGAGGATAGCTAAGATGCTAGACTATACAAATCTAACTGGACTAAAAAAAATAGTAACAGATTTAGAACGAATTCAAACCCATGATGTCAATAATGTTAGGTATATTAAAGAAGATGAATTAGATGGTGTAATTAACCTCTTACAAGCCATTATCAATACCAAAGAATTTAATAAAAAAATTAGATAGCCTTCTTCAGACTACCCTATCATTAATAATAAAAACTAATCAAAATTAAAGCATTAAAGGCATAAGCAAACTCAAGTAATCCGATACAAAACTGCAATCTCTGTTGCTTACGGTAATCCCTTCTAATAAATTTGATTCTCTTCTCAAAATCCTGTACAGAATTTATAGTTACTTTTTTACTTAATCTAATTATAGTCACTATAATTAGGATATAGCTAAAAAGATTGATTAAAGGATAACTAGAAAAGATAACTATATTGGCTGTATAGTATAATACCAATAAAATATAAAGTAGTGTACTACTAAATTTCATCATTAAGAAAGGATTCTTGCTCTGACTGATTAGTTTTAATTGAAATTTGATCTCTTGATATTCAACAATATAATGTTCAAAACTCTTCTCATTGGCTTTTAATTTGGCAATAGTAATTACTATGTAAATTATTGATAACAATCCTATGTATTCTTTCATTAAATAATCCTCCTTAAACTAAGTTCCGAGGGGTTCAACCCTCGGAACATTTCAACTCTATTGACTAAACAGGCTTTATAAAATTCATTAATAAGTTAAAGGATCTTCAGCAGGGTTATAATCCTCATAATCACTATCTTCTAATAAATCATCGTTATTCTTCTTTTTATTATTATCATCATCTAAATTGGACTTTAACTCCTCTAACTCTTTCATTAATTCATTATATTTTGCTTCCATTTCATTAATTTTCTTATCTTGTGATTCAATCTCTTTTGCCTGTGCTGTAACCTTACGTTGATAGTCTTGAATCTCTATTCCTTCCATAAAGTTTTCATAGTCTTTTGGATAAGGAATATTTGATTGTTCACTGGTTAACTGATAAGCTCTAAAGACCAACCTAGTAATATCTTCTTTGCGCTCTTTATTGGCTTGATAAGAGATATTTGATACATAGTAGAAATAAGCTGGGTAATTAATTGCAAAGGAACTTTGTTTAGGAATATAGATCTTTTCATTTGGGTAAATCAAATTAGGGTTCTCAATATGCTTGTTCAAATTTAATAATAAATCTAAAGAAACATCATATTTTTTAGCTAAATAATATAAGTTATCTCCTTGTTCAGCTGTTACCACAAAAATATCGTTGAAAGAATCTACTCCTAAAGTTAAATCCAAATAATCCTTTACTTTCTCACCTAAAAGCCCCTTCTCTATTATATTCAGTCTATCTTCTGAAATCATCTTACCTGCTTTAATAGTATCAATCCACTCTGGGTTATAATCCCATCTATTATTACTAAAGTCAATATCCATATTCAATGGTGGAAGATTGGCTAATAAATAATTTGCTAAGCCAATTAATGTATCTACCTTCCTTTTAGCAGCCAACTCATAATCATTAGCTTTATTCTTTAACTTCTCTTTAAGTTCTTCATCTTTAAAAGAGACTGCTTTTTCACCACTTTCAAAAGTCTTCTGTAACTCTACATCTCTGTCTATTTGAGCAGCCAATAAGATTGTCTTCAAGTAAAGAGATTTTGCCAAATATTCTGAGTATGATAAATCCTCTAAAATAATCTCATCAAAATACTGTTCCGCCTCTGACCAATCTTGATTTTCAAAGGACAACAACCCTTCCTTATACTTCTCAAAAGGCAGTCCATTAGCAAAAACAGTCGAGCTACTAAAGACAATAGATATGACCAAAGCAATCAGTACTCCAAACTTCTTCTTCACCAAAAAGCCTCCTCCCTCTAATATCCCTATTAATAAAAATTTAATTAGTTATAATAATTTTTCAACTACAACTAACCTAATATCTATATTTTAATGAATTTAATTTATAAATTTCCAAGTCTACAGTGTAATTTAATGGGTATATAGCGAAACTTTATTTAAGTGTGAGTGTGAGTAAACCATAACACTAAACCACTCACACCCACACTCACACTGACACTAAAATGTCACATTATCTTTCTATTATTTCACTCTAAAGTTGGATATCTATATAATTCCATTTTATTATACCTCAATTAAACGTTAATCTAATCGATTATTAAAATTTATAGTATAAATTGATAGTCTTTATAATTTCTACTTAAAATTGTCTTATATATTTCTATTCTACATAATGATTGTATTTCCTTTAAAATCATTCAATTTGATATCTTAAAATTAATTGGTTATACTAGATAATTATGGAGTCAATCATGCAAATAAAAGTAGCTAGTGGTATTACTGACTTTAATAAATCAACTCAGTAATACCAACAATACTACTTTACAGATTTTATCTCTTTAATTAACTTCATAGCTCCATCTACATCATCAGTTACTACAAAAACCTCTTGAATAGATGAACTATTTTTAGCTAGAATTTTAATTCCACTAGAAGTAGGATACTTTAACTTAAGATGTGGTGGAATTCCACTACCACCACGGCGATTAATCCTACCTGGAATTATACTCTTAATTATATCTAATTCTGCTACTTCCTCTAATAAAGGCAGAATATCCTCTATAATAGTGTGTTCTTGTTTAATTTTATTCGCTCTATATTTATTATCTTTTCCCATCTTCGCCACCTTTCCTTAATTTTTATATAATTATACCTAGATTCACAATCATATAATATATCTATATTATATAATAAAACCTTTAATTATCCAAATCATTTATTAATACTGAAACTCTTCTATTACATAATTTTATAATAAAACAGACAATAAACTAAAAAGACACCAAAAATGGCGCCTTTTTGAATATAATCTTTATTGTATTTTCTCCAATATAATAAATATATTTATTTAGAACACCTATGTATTTCTTATTAGCAGATTAAATTATTGAGGCTGCTACTATAATAGCCACCGCAATAAAAATTCCTGATACTACTACACCAGCTGCAGTATTTCCTTTTTGAATCTCATCATCTAACTTAAAAGGAGTAGCAATATCAAAGATTTTATAACCTAATAGACATAAAACAATCCCAATAACTGAATACAATATTGTTGATAAAATTGGATTCATAATTTTACCTCCTTTCTCTTTAATAATTATGTATTGCCTATTCAATTTAATAGAATAAATTTCCACTTATAACTTACCTATTAATTTCTTTAAAAACATAATAAATACCTTCTTTTAGAAAAACTTAGTCATAAAATAAATTTATTATTCCTTAATTAAGATTAAATTAACTTGCTAGTCTAAAAGTAAAGACGCCCTTTAGCAGGACGTCCAAAAGGTTCATCTTTAATTTTTATCAGTATTATACATTACTCACTGCTAGAACTAACTCTTTCATCTCTTCAACCAATTCTTCAAAAACCTTTAAAGCCTTTTCGATAGGATCAGGTGTAGTCATATCTACTCCTGCTTGTTTTAGTAATTCAATTGGATAGTCTGAACTTCCACTTTTTAAGAAATTCAAATATTTATCTACAGCATCTTGACCTTCCTCTAATATTTTTTGGGATAAGGTGATTGCAGCAGAAAAACCAGTAGCATATTGGTAGACATAGAAGTTATAATAGAAATGGGGAATCCTTGCCCATTCAATATCAATCTCATCATCTACTACAATACTTTGCCCATAATACTTCTGATTTAAATCATGGTATTCTTTTGCCAATAACTCCGGAGTTAAGGCTTGCCCTTGTTCAGATAAATCGTGGATAGACTTTTCAAACTCTGCAAACATTGTCTGGCGATAAACAGTTCCTCTAAACTGTTCTAAATGGTAGTTTAAGATATACTTTCTCTTCTCTTCATCCTCTGTAGTCTTTAACAGATACTGCATCAGTAAGGCTTCATTTACTGTAGAAGCAACTTCAGCTACAAAGATACTATAATCTGCATAAAGATAAGGTTGCGTCTGATTAGAATAATAGGAATGCATAGCATGACCTAGTTCATGGGCTAAAGTAAATAAATTGTCGATACTATCAGTATAATTCATCAAAATATATGGATGGGCATCATAACAAGAGGCTGAGTAAGCTCCACTTCGCTTACCTTTATTCTCATAAACATCAATCCAGCTACTCTCAAAGGCTTCCTCAATCACCTTCAAATACTCTTCCCCTAAAGGTTTTAAAGCTTCTAAAATGATCTCTTGAGACTCTTCATAAGTAACCTTCATCTCTACATCCTTAACAATAGGAGTATATAAATCATACATATGTAGCTGATCAAGTTCTAAAGCCTCTTGGCGTAAATCAATATATTTATACATAGAATCTAAATGCTTACTAACTGTATCTATCAAATTAGTATATACCTCTACAGGAATCTTATTTCCAGCTAACGATGCTTCCAAAGCATCTTCATAATTACGGACCTTTCTATAAAAAATATTCTTTTTAACATTAGAACTTAAGGTCATAGAAAGGGTATTCTCTAGCTCCTGATAAGAACTATAATATGCCTTAAAGGCATCACGACGGATATGACGATTTTTATCCTTTAATAAGTCAATATAGCGACCATGGGTAACCTCAATCTCTTCACCATCTTCACCTGTGATAGTAGGAAAAGCAATATCAGCATTATTAATCATCCCAAAAATATTACTAGGACTCTGGGTCACTTCACCAGCTAAAGCGATAATCTTCTCCTCTTGGGGACTAAGATAATGTGACTTTTGGCGCATAATATCATCTAAATAATGTTGATATAACTTTAAATCTTCCTTCTCTGCTAGGTAAGATTGCAATTTATCGATAGGAATCTGAATAATCTCTGGTACCATAAAAGAAGTGATGCTAGCAAAATTGCTATATAAAGCTTGGATTCTTGCCTTCATCCCTTGATATTTATTTACTGTGGTATTCTCATCGTTCTTTCTAGCAGCATAGCTATAGAGCTTTTCTAAGATTCTATTTAGCTCCATACTTAAATTTAATCCTGCTAATAAAGTATCAGCAGATTCACCTAACTTTCCTTGATATTTTTCCATTTCAGATACTCTACCTTTGATCTGATTAAACTCCTCTTCCCAACTATTATCATCCTCATATAACTGACTTAAATCCCACTTATAATCTTCTGCTATCTCTTCTCTAGTCTTTAAAGTCTGTCTTTTAGATTCTTCCATAGCTAATCACTCCTTAAATATAAATTTTTTTAATTATCTAGACAGAATATCATCTGATTCTAACACTAGCCCCTTCAAACATATTCTAATCTTCTAAAAGTATTTATGATTAATAATGTATTATTTTTAGACATTGTGCTAATTTAACCTTGTATAAATAGTACCTTATTATGGGTATATTACGACACTTTTCTTAAAGTGTGAGTTATTAGTGTGAGTGTGAGTAAAAATATTAATGACAGCTCACTCACACTCGCACTGACACTGACATTAAAGTATCGTAATTCATTCTATTGTATCAATTCATTTTATAGCATAAACCATTATCATTATTCTTTTATATATATTTTATTATAATTCTACTTGAAAAACAATTTCCCCTGTGATAAATTACCATAAAATATTAAATCTTATTTCTTCAAACTATATAAGTAATTCTTGCTAACTTTATTTAGGCTTTGAAAAGATATTAAAGTATCATATTCTAAATCATTAATGATCTTCTCTAACTCATCCTTTCTTTTTTCTTCTAGCAATACATTAATTATATCCATTTTAAAATCTTCTATCGACAAAGTTGCTTTAAAGCCTGCTTCCTTTATTAACCTCAATAAATCATATGAATTATCTTTGAGCATAATTGTAGCCTGTAACATCTCTAAATTTAGCCTATCCTCTAAATTCAAACCTAAAATTGTTCCACAAGAAAAACCAGCACAATACGCAATAACATTAAAAATATTTCCTGTATCTTGGATTACCTTACTGACTATTAAGATATATATTAAAACTTCAAAGAAACCTATGATAGCAGCTCGATACTTTCTTCTGCTAACAACCATCCTAGTTCTTAATGTTCCTAACGCAACATCAACTGATCTGGAGATAAAGATTAATAATGCCCATAATATAACTTTTACCATAAACTCGCTCCTTTATTCTCTTTTTGATTAAAAATATTCTTCAAATTAAACTAAGCTATACTTAAAATATACTACTTGTGAATTTTAAATATTAATAAAAAAAGGATGAAACCTTTGAGGTTCCATCCCTTAACTTATTCCATCTTATTTAAATTATATGGTGTTTGTTGATATACATAATAGTTAAGCCAATTTGAGAAGAGTAGATGAGCATGAGCTCTCCAGTTAACTATTGGTTTTTGAGTAGGATCATCATTAAAATAATAGTTCTTAGGGATTTCAATCTCTAAGCCTTTATTAACATCCCTCTCATACTCCCATCTTAATGTATCCTTATCATATTCAGAATGACCTGTAACAAATATCTGCTTTCCATCTTTACTAGCTACTAGATAAACCCCTGCTTCCTTTGACTCTGCTAGAATTTCAAGTTCATCAACCTTCTCAATATCCTCTCTTCTAACCTCTGTATGGCGTGATTGTGGTACTAAAAAATCATTATCAAAGCCACGCAATAATTTTACCTTGCTTTTATTAATATTATGAGAAAATACACCAAATAACTTTTGATCCAAGGGATATTTGGGAACATCATAATGATAATAAAGCCCTGCTTGTGATGCCCAACAGATATGAAAGGTTGATGTCACATGATTCAGACTCCACTCCATAATCTCTTCTAGCTCTTCCCAATAGTCAACCTCTTCAAAAGGCAGCTGTTCTACTGGAGCACCAGTAATAATTAATCCATCGAAATTCTCATCCTTTATCTCATCAAAGGTCTTATAAAAGGTACTTAAATGCTCCTCAGAAGTATTTTTGGCATCATGACTTTTAGGGTGTAATAATACAATATCTACTTGCAAAGGACTGTTTCCTAATAATCTTAGTAATTGAGCCTCAGTAACCTCTTTTAGAGGCATCAAATTCAAGATCACAATCTTTAAAGGACGAATATCTTGGTGATAAGCTCTACTCTCCTTCATTACAAAGATATTTTCCTGCTCCAAAATCTCTGCTGCTGGCAAATTATCTGGAATATTAATCGGCATTGCTACTCACTCCTTTTAAGTCTTAAAATAAAAAATTCTCTTCTTAAGAAGAGAATTGAATTTACTCCTCTTATCTCTCAACATCACATGGATATTGCTGGAATTAGCACCTTCCTTTTAAAAAGGGGGTTGCTGGGTTTCATCGGGCCAGTCCCTCCACCACTCTGGATAAGAATTATATTCTTTTTCTACAATAGTAACATATATTATCAGCTGTGTCAATTCTTTATTAACCAACTTATTGTATACAATAAGTTGGTTTCTTATCAAATATTTTATTAGACTTTAGATATATATAGATTGAATTAAAGAATTTCATTAATCAAAAAATCAAATTATTTAGCAACTAATCTAGCTAATTTAGACAAATTTAAAACAAAATTGATTCTAAACTATTAATTTATTCTTTTGTCTTTAATTCGTGCGATTCGTGTTAATTTGTTGCAAAAAAGATTTTGAATTCTTTAAGAAAAACATTAGTTCAACTTATATAATTATTACATTGTCAATAAGCAAAAACAAAAAGATAGCTTTACGCTATCTCAAAAATAATAATCAATATTCTTTTAACTTCTACGCAAATCCCGTTGATAGTTACTACCCTCCATCTTCTTGACACGTTTTTTAACTTCTGCTGCAATATCACTTACCTTCAAATGACTACTAATTTCTCTATATTTATTACTAACAATAGCTATTGAAATACTTACCAAAGGAGTCTTGCAAATATTCCCTTGCCTATCTTTGGTAACAATATATCCCTGTTTCCTATCCCTTTCATTAAAGAATTTCTTAATCTCTAACTCAAATATATCAATTATACTCTGGCTGATCACCTCATCTTTATCAGGATCAGTAACTATTACAAAATCATCTCCACCAATATGCCCTACAAAGTCATCCTTATTACCAACATGCATCACAACTTCTTTTAATAGTCCAGCTGTATAACCGATAACTTCATCACCTTTTTTGTAACCATAATAGTCATTATAGGCTTTAAAGTTATCTAAATCTATATAAAGGACTGAAAAAACCTTATCCTTTGAAATCTTCTCTGTAACCTCTCTTTCAATCATCATATTACCAGGTAAGTTGGTTAGAGGATTTAAATTTTTGGCATGCTCAATCTTTAATTTTGAGAATTTATCTAGTAAATTTTTTATAGATACCACGCCTAAGTATTTATTATCTTTAGTAACTATTATACAATCATATACATTATCAATATTTCTATCCATAGCCTGAGCAGATACCTCCTCAATAGGAGTATCATCATCTACTATTAGAGGATTTTTATCCATAATTAGGCTCACTGATCTATCAATAAATACTGAATAACCATAACGAGTTCCTAGTCTAGAAAAGATTTTATCCTTCATCAATAGACCTACTGGCTTTTTCTCATCTAAAACCACTATTTCCTGTAAATAATTATCCCCCTCAAACATTTCAATCACCTTATTAGTCTTAGTATCTAAATTTACTGAGACTTGCCTCTTTATTAATTCTCCAATAACAACTCCAACTAAAGAATTATTTTTTACACTATTATTCTGATTAATATATTGGCTAATCTCTATATCATTTACTAAATCCTCAGCAGATTCTGCAATGAAGTGACCTTGTCCATAATCTACTCCTATATCAATTAAGACTTTCAACTCTTGCTCAGTTTCAATTCCCTTAGCAATCACCTTAAAATCTATTTTTTGAGCAAAATTTACTATTGCTTCTAATAATGATAACTTAAGGTGGTCTTTATCCACACCATGAATTAAACACTGTTCTAATTGAATATAACCATAGCAAATAGATGGAATTGTCTTTAGTCCATTATACTCCCCCCTTAGATTATCTATAGCAACTTTACAACCCTGATCCATATAGAAATCTAATAATGTTTTAAATAATTCTTGATCACTTAAAGATAATTTCTCTGTTAATTCCATGACAACATTATCTTTTGAAAAGAGTATTAATTCATTAAAATCATCTTTAAATTTCCTTAAAAAACCTTGATTAAAAGGAGTACTAGAATCTATATTGATAAATAACTTTTGCTTCTCTTCAATCTCTTCAATCTTTAATAATGTATTCTTACGACAGATATTTTCCACATCAGAAACTAATCCATACCGTTTAGCTTCAGAGAATAATCTCGTATCATCTTCTAAAATATTACCCTCTGGTCCTTTAGTTAAGGTTTCATACCCTAATAAAATCCCATCCTTTAAGCTAATAATAGGTTGAAAAAATATTCTTATATTCCTTGTCCTTATTATTTCCTGTAAATTTTCAAATATAGGATCTCTCTTAGACACAGTATTCAAAATATATTCCTCCTATATTAACAATCTTTTTTTGGTAAATTATCTTCTGACCTATATTACAATAGAGTTTCATAGCAAACATTTACAAATTAGATAATACTATAATAACAGATAAATATTAAGATATGGTTATAAATAGATTAATAACATGTTAACAAAGACTTAATAGGTATCTTTTTATAAGTGTAAGTTGGTGTGGGAGTGTGAGTGAAATTCAATAGAAAAGCACTTCACACACACTCAAACGACTCACTCACACCGACACGGAAGTGTCGCATTATCTCTAGAAGATTTCATTTTAAACTCACTGATTTACCTTCTCTTATTTTATTAAATATACCTTTAATATCAATTGAATATATCCATCCAGCAAAAAAGGCTGTAATAGGTGCTACTAATACCAGACCAATACTCCCTGTTAATGTACGTAAAATCTCTGCAGATACCATTTTAAAGTTCAACATTCTACTAAGGGTGGAATCCTTGGTCATAAATAACATTAATAAGGTAAGATATCCCCCAGAATAAGCCAATAATAAGGTAGTTGTCATAGTACCAATTACTGCTCTTCCCACATTAAACCCAGATTGAATCAGCTCTGCTCTTTGAATATCAGGTCGTTTAACTTTTATCTCTTCCATAGAAGCTGCAATATCCATGGCAATATCCATCGCAGCCCCTGAAGCTCCAATTACTATAGCAGCATAGAAGATGTCTTTCATATCCAAGTCTAGATGACCACTAAATAGCAAGGTCTCTGCAAAGGGGGATGTCATCCCTATTAACTCTAAGTGATTACCAAAAAAGACTGTAATCCCTATAGTAATGGTCAGACCTGAAATGGTTCCAACAAAGGCAGCTAATCCTTTCTTGTTAAATCCAGCTACTGCAAAGATAATGATAGCAGATAATAATAATAAAATTATCGATGATAGCAATAAAGGATTTTTACCCTCTAATAAGCCTGGAATTAAAAAACTCCAAATCAGATATAGACTTGCGATAAAAGAAAACAATGCTTTAACTCCTGTATATCCAGCATACCAAACTAATAAGGATACAAATAAAATAAAAATAATTAATTCCCAATTTTGCCGATAGAGATCTATAGCTTTGGCACTGATAATTTGATTATTCTTCTCTAAAAGAGCTACCACTATCTTATCACCCTTCTTATAATAATTATCTATACTTAGTTTACCCAATAAATTATTTGAGGCTGATATCTCTTTACCTTGATATCTTCCCTCAATAATTCTGACCTGCAGAGTTTGGAAGCCAATCTTGGAAATACCAGCTTGGATCATATCACTATCATCAGTACCTAAAACAATAGCTCTAACCTCTAAATTTCCAGCTTGATCTTTAGAGTGGGCATTAAGAAATAATCCGACCATCAATAGAATTACTCCTAGCATCACTATTATTTGTAACCTCTTCATTTAAACCACCTCAGATAGATTTATAGTCTTTAAGAAAGTATAAATAGTCGGGATTGAATCCCGACTATTTATTTTAATAAAAGGTTATATTTTTTTATCAATGACTAATCTTATCAATTTTTAGCTATATAAATTTCAAGTTAAGATTGAATAAGATAATGATTATTTGCTTAGCTGAACTGCCATTACTTCTGCCATTGTTTTAGCAATCTCTGTATTATCTTTATATCCACCAAAGCTATCTGCTCCAACACCTACAGCAGATAATGGAATTGAAGTTGCAGAGTGAGCATAAGTAGTCCATTGTAAATTAGCTCTCTCTGATAGTACATGCGTTGTGGCGATTGCTACTGGATCATAACCACCATACTGCCCAGCAGAAGTTTTCTGACCTCTATCTACCATATCCATATTCTTTTCAATTTCAGCCTTCTCTTTAGCAGTTAAATTTCTTAACCCTAAATTTTTAGCAATATAATCAAAAAATTTATCTCTATCACCATCGTACTTACCTTCTCCATAGTTTAATACATCTGCAGTAGAAACTTTAGCATCTGCTAATACATCTACATTCAAGAAATAATTCTTAGCAAAACCTAAACCAACCCCACCTGTTTCATGGTCACCAGCTACCACAATCAAAGTCTCTTTTGGATGAGCTTGATAGAACTTATAAGCTTTACTAATAGCTCTATCGAAGGCTAAAGTATCATGTACCATCCCAACAGGGTCATTTGCATGGGCTGCATGGTCAATTCTTCCACCCTCAATCATCATAAAAAATCCATTATTATACTGAGATAATACATCAATACCCTTTTGCGTCATTTCAGCCAAACTTGGCACCTTGTTCACATCTCTATCGATCTCATAAGGCATATGACTATAAGTGAAAAGAGCTACTACCTTGTCTTTACCATATGGTACAAATCTTCTAAAGCTACTAGTATCTGCTTCAGATACAAAAGTATTATAACCTTTATTTTTAAATTCCTTAACCAAATTTCTATTATCTTTCCTTTTAGACTTTAACTCTCCACCTTTAGGAACAAAATATCTATAACCACCAGCTGCTAAATATTTAACTCCACTCTCTACATATTGAGCAGCAATTTGATTCTCTTTATTTCTATCATCTATATGTGTTGCAAAAGTTGCAGGAGTAGCATGGGTCAATCTAGTAGTAGAGATTAAACCTGTAGCCATTCCTTTTCCTTTAGCTCCCTCCAAAAGAGTTTTAAGCTTAGTCCCATCTGGCAATTCAGAAATTACTCCATTATTAGTCTTATATCCAGTTGCCAATGCTGTTCCTGCTGCCGCAGAGTCTGTTACCAAGGAATCAGCAGAGTATGTAGTATTAATTCCTGCTACTGGAAACTGATCCATTACTAATTTGGCATCTTCATTTTTACTTTGATACTTCAAATAATATTCTGCTAACTGACGTTGAGCTGGTCCTAAACCATCACCTATAAAATAAAATACATATTTAGGAGCCTTAGCATTCAACTTTAAAATATCACCAGGATAAATTAAAGTAGCATCATTAATATTATTGAATTCAATTAATTTCTTGATACTTACTCCTGTTTTAGCTGCAATTTTTGCTAAACTATCACCTGATTTAACGGTATATGTATTTGCAGCACAAGCAATACCACTCACCAAAACTACTAAAGATAAAACTAACACAAATAATGAACTTCTTGATAATAAACCTCTTTTCAAAATTATTCTCCTCCTTATAATCTTATCTAAAGTTTAGTATTTTAAGAAGCTCTACCCAGCTTCCCAATTTAACTCTTATTATTCCATACTCCTATTACAATAGGTTTAAAATAATATTAATTTTTTGTTAACATATTCTTTAAATGATTTTCTAAATAACTTCTTAAATATAAAAAGGGTGGTTGCTAGATAGCAACCACCCTTTTTATATTTATCTCATATTACTAACTTTTGAGAAAACTTCTTAAAATAATTCATACCTGTCTGAGCAATTATACCTGAATCTAAACAAAATTTTAAAAGTTTTTTAATAGAAACAGTCCCAAAATAATTATCATCTTTAGTAATGATTATACAATCATATAAATCTACAAAATCTCTCTTTATAGATTTATCGATTACCTCTTCTATCACCGTATAATAGTCAACCTTTAATGGTGTCTTTTTGATAATAGGAAGTATAGCTTGAGTTTGTTTTAAATTACTATACAAAACTTGATCCCTAGTTATTAGACCAACTAACTTTTCATTATCTAAAACTACTAAACTTCCTAACATTTTATCTCCTTTGAAAATATCTATGACTTCGTTCATATCAGTCGAGATATCTACAGTAACATTTCTTTTAGAAATCTTTCCAATAATATTTGACTCTAAAAGTTCTTTATTCTTCTCCAAAATGTAATCTACGATATCTAAATTACAAGCAACCTTCTGCTGGGGTCTAGCAATTAAATATCCTTGACCATAATCAACTCCCATAGCCAACAGGGTATCTAATTCAGCCATCGTTTCAATTCCTTCGGCAATAACTTTAGAATTGATTCTTCTAGCAAATCTCATAAAGCTCTCCAATAATGCCTGTTTAATTGGTTCTCTATCAATATTTTGAATCAAAGATCGATCTAATTTGATATAATTATAAGAGATAGAGACTATTGATTGTAATCCTGAATATCCTGCTCCCGTATCATCTATAGCAATTTGATAGCCTTGTTGCTTATAATGATCTAAAGCTAGACTAAGACCTTGATAATCATCAATACAAGTGGTCTCTGTCAATTCAATTACTATATCTTCTTGAGAGATATGTATATTATCTATAATCTCTTTAGTTATACCAGCTTTAAAACTGTTATCATAAATTACCCCTGGATCAACATTAAGAAATAACTTAGTTCCAGTTGTTATCGATTCGCTATTTAATAAAGCCTTCTCCCGACAGACTTGTTCTAAGCTAAAGAGCATATTATACTTTCTAGCTAAAGTAAATAATCTGTAAGGACTCTCTAATTCACTACCTTCAGGTCCCCTACTCAAAGCTTCATAACCTAATATTTGACCATTCTTTAAATCAATTATAGGTTGGAAAAGAGTTCTTATACTCTTATTATCAATAACCTTCTTTAAGTCTTCTAAAAGAATCTTATCTTTGTTATCCATACTCTTTCCTCCCAATTAATAATATAAGTTAGTTTGCTAAAAACTTAACCATCTTTATTAATTATATACATCCTGAAATTATATATTTAAATTATTAGTAAAACTAATTCTGCTATAAATAATTACTATCAGGCTATGTTAGATCTTTAACACCATAAAGTAAAGAGAATAGAAGTAATATTTAATTATAGAAACTGGTCTAATCAATACTTTTCAGTATTATTATTCCATAGTATTGTTAATAGAACATAAAAAAATGTTAAGATTTAGTTAAAATCAATTTGATCAATAATATTTCCAATCATCATATCCATATAATATATTTAGGCCAACATTTTAACAAAGCTTTGAGTTACTACTCCAATAAAAATAAACTATTTCCTTAATTTAATGAAAACGCTTCCTTCTTTTTCCTGAGCAGAATCTTTTAGTTCAAGAGCTATATCACTAATTTGACGATAGTTTATAATATCATTATTGTGATTATCTATGATAGCTATTGAGATAGATGTCAGCGGATATTCCTGACTATCACTATTACTATCTTCAGTTATCAAATATCCCCTACTTATATCTTTTTTATCAAAGTACTTAATAATTTCTTTATCAAAATTTTTAATTATATCTTTACTAATCAGTTCATCTTTATCAGGAGTAGTGATTATTATAAAATCATCTCCTCCAATATGACCTATAAAATCATCATTATTACCGAGTTTAGCCAAAATCCTCTTCAATAGATCTGCTGTAAGGGCTAAGACTTCATCCCCTTTTTTATAGCCATATTTGCTATTATATGGTTTAAAATAATCCAAATCTATATATAATACTGAAAACAACTCCTGCTTTTCTAAACGAGTAGATACTTCCTTTTCAATAGATAGATTACCAGGTAAACCTGTTAACGAATCTACTCCTCTAGCCTGTTCCATCTGCAATTGAGCCAATCTATCCAATAACCTTCTGATAGAAGCTATTCCTAAATATTGCTTATCTTTAATTACTATAACCTCATCATAAATATCTTCAACATTACGTCTCATTGCTAATTGTGCTACCTGTTCAATTGATTCATCTTCATTGACAATTAAAGGTTTCCCCTCTATTATTGTACTTACCTCTTTGTCCAAATAAGTAGAGTAAGCATACTGTGTATCCATTTTAGAGTAGAACTTATTTCTAGTTAACAAGCCAATTGGGTTACTTCCAGATAAAATCACTATATTTTGCAGATACCTTTTCTTTTCAAAGATATCAAATATAGAACTTACTTTATCATTAATTTGAACAGTAACTCCTTCATTAATTAGATGGCCAATCTGGCTGTAATTTCTATTTCTATAAAATTCTCTTTTCTTTTCTAAGATATAATCTACAATCTCTAACCTATCTACTATCTTTTGATTTGGCCTAGCTATTAAATAACCCTGACCATAATCAACTCCCAATTCAATTAAAGTCTTCAACTCTTGCTTACACTCAATACCTTCTGCTATAACCTTAGCACCGATCTTTCTTGCAAAATTTATCATAGACTCTAATAGGGAGTACTTCACCATATCTTCGTGAACATTTCTTACCAAAGATAAATCTAACTTAATATAATTATAAGAAATAGAAACAATAGATTGTAGACCTGAATAACCTGCCCCTGCATCATCTATAGCCACCTTATAACCTTTAGCTTTACATCTTTGCAATGCTTCTCCAAATTTATTAAAATCACGGATATGGGTCTTCTCAGTCAATTCTATCACTATATTCCCCTGAGAAATCTCTATATCCTTTATAGTACCATTATAAAAATCATAGATCATAGTAGGATCAACATTAATAAATAGCTTACAGTTTAGATCAAAAAGTTTAAATCTATCAATTGATTTATCTCTACAAATTCTTTCTAGTTCCTCTATTTTATTAAATTTAATAGCAGTAGTAAATAGACTTGGAGCACTCTCTAACTGACTACCATGAGGACCTCTACTTAAAGCCTCATACCCTAATACTTCTCCATCGCTTAAACTAATTATTGGTTGAAATAAAGTTCGAATATCTTGATTTTCTATAATTTTATTTAATTCTTCTAATAATGCTTGATCTCGCCCCATCACCTTTTTTCTTCACCTCCGTCACTTATACATGAAAATAGATAGTAAGATTTCCCTATATTCAATAATTTTCCTCTTCTATCATACAAAATATAACAACTCCAATTCAATTTGCCATTCTTTCTTATTATGCTTTATTCTAGATAAATATATTAAAACCTTCTTGGGCAAATAATTTTCTATAAAAAATGAGTTGGGTTATATAACCCAACTCATTTTTTATATAATTAAAGATTTAAATTATATCTTCATCTACATTTACACCAATTGATTTCATAGTCTTTCTAACACCTTTGCCAATCATTGAAACAACCTCAGCCGGATTTGGTACAGTATATTTAGATATTTCATCTCCTAATTCCTGAGCTACTGCCTTTTTATCTTGTAAATGGCTCAATATCCTTAGCTTATTCTCAATTAAATCGGCAATTCTCTCTACAGCTACTTTGGCGTCATTACCTTCAGCTTGAATAATCAACTCTTCTCCATCTTTAACTGCTAAACAAATCAATCCCAAGATACTCTTAGCATCTGCTTCTTGATTATTTTTGATTATCTTAATTCTAGAAGCATACTTCTCCGCCTCTTCTACCAAAATAGATGCTGGTCTTGCATGGAGATTAAACTTATCTTTAAACCTTACCTTTCTTTCAAACATCTCTGTTTCCCCCTTTTTTCAAGTAGCCCCTCACTAAAAAAGTTATCCATAACCAAATTCAATAAGTAATAGCTAAAAAATATTGCTAAGATAAAATTAGTAGTAGTTTTGATAGAACTATTATCAGGTATCTTGGTTAAATATTAATTTTTTATAAAAATTATCTCTATTAATTATATTATACATTTGCTGATAGAATATTGTCAATCTTATCTAAAATTAAGGTTGATTAAAAAAGTAGGTCGAATTTTTCGACCTACTTTTAGCTCTTACCATATATTCTATTTTTATAACATCGATTTAATTAAAAATGTCATAAGAAGCAGTTGCCCTAAAAAGATACATCCACCTACTAGCAATGCCTTAGGACCCTGTTTGAGCAGGCTCGATAATTTTATCTTTAAACCTATCCCTGCCATAGCAATTATTAATAATACCTTACTTAAAGACTTTAAAAAGCCACTAATAACCTCTGGAATAATTCCTAAACTTCCTAAAAGACTAAATATAAAAAAGCCAATAATAAATATGGGTAAGGATAACTTACCTTTAGAGTCTAAATCATTACCTCTATTAGAAAAAGTAAATAATAAAACTACTGGTGCTAACATTAAAATCCTACCCATCTTCACCACAGTAGCCAACCTACCTATCTCTTCATTTATAGAAAAGCCAGCTGCTACTACTTGACCTACAGCCTGTAAAGTCCCTCCAATCATCAGACCACTACTTGCTTCTTCTAATTTTAGTAAATGTACCAACAAAGGTAAAAGAAATATACCAATAGTTCCTAAGAGATTAACAACCCCAATAGATAAACCAATCTCATCTTCCTCCTTAGATACAATTGGTGCTACTGCCGCAATCGCTGATGAACCACAAATTCCATTTCCTACTCCTAACAGAGTACTAAAACTAGGTGATAAACCTAATAATCTACCAAAAAGAACTCCCATCCCGATAGTACTAAAAACCATAATTACAATAACAATAATTGCAGAAAACCCCAGCTCACCTAGAACAGATAATTCTAGTTTAAGCCCCATCAACATAATGGCTAAGGAGAGAATCTTCTTCTCAGCAAAACGGATTCCTATAGCATACTTACCACCTAAATCAAAGATATTCCCTATAATCATTCCCAACAAAATGGCTACAGTAACTCCACCTAAATTGGGTATCCAACCTGCTAAATACCTCCCAATAAAAGCAATGATAATTGCTAAGATTAAACCAGGTAGCTTTTCAGTTATTGACTCCCATTTACTAGTTTCATTATTTAACTTCTTATTCACTCAAAACACCCCTTATATCATTGATTATTCTCTTAGTGTTTTTTAATTTTTATAATGATAAATTTACTAGCCACAGGTTTCAACCTGTGGTGATGGTGATATGTTACACTACGGGTTAAAACCCGTAGCTAAAACTTAAAGTGTCCCAATATATCCATTAATTGATAACATCATCTCTACTTATATTTTAATATTCAATTTACTATTAGTAAAATAGTATGATATTATTAATTATATAAGTAATTACTTATAGGAGGAGTCTAATGAATTTAAACCATAAGATTAATTTAAGGGAGATTAAAATTTTTACAACAGTCTGTAAAACAACTAGCATGTCTGAAGCAGGTAGGCAATTATATATGACTCAGCCTGCTGTTAGTCAAACAATTATAGATTTAGAGGAGAAATTACAGGTTAGATTATTTGAGAGAATGAATAAGAAATTAATTTTAACCTATGCTGGCAAGATACTTTTGAAATATAGCAAACGGATAATTTTAATTATGGATGAAGCGGAGAACACCCTAGAGGATATAGCTAATTTAAAGATTGGAAAGATAAGGGTAGGGGCTAGTATGACTATTGGTACCTATCTACTCCCTTCAATCATTAAAGAATTTAATACTAAGTATCCAGAGATAAATTTAAATCTGATTATAGATAATACAACTGTAATTGAAGAGAAGATTCTAAATAATGATATCGATATCGGGCTCGTAGAGGGGCTTATTGGAGCTAAAGATATTCTCTTTGACTCTTTTTATCATGATAAGCTCTTTTTAATCTCTTCTAAGGATAACCCCCTAGCCCACAAGAAGATAGTTGAAAGAGAAGATATCAAAGATCAGCACTTTATCAGTAGAGAAGAAGGGAGTGGAACTAGAGAGATAATTGATAAAATTATGAACGCTTATAATATAACCTATCAAATCAAACATACTCTTAATAATATAGAGGCTATTAAAAAAGCTATTAAAAATAATCTAGGAATCTCTATTTTACCAGATATTGCTGTGAAAGAAGAAGTAGCACAAGGTGATTTGATAAAATTAAACCTTAGAGATATTCAGTTTAAAAGAAGCTTTAATATAATTTATCATAAAGATAAGAACTTAACCAATCTACTACAACAATTTATAGAATATATTAGAGATTACTCTGATAAATAGGAAAACAAGGGCACCTTAGCCCTTGTTTTCTCTACTCTAAATTCAGATAAGATTTAACCTCCATCTTAGCTTTATATTCAGTTAATTCTTCTAAGAAACCATTAATCACTATCTCCTTACCTAAGTACTTATCTAAAGAATGATAAGTAGTGGCATCTAATCTAATGACCTTCTGCTCTTTAGTCAATAAGACCAGACCATCCTTATCTTCTTCTAAAACTCCCAAGATAGAGACCTCTTTATAATCTAAGTTATACTCAACATCATATAATTTTACCCTGAACTTACCTTGAGTTAATTTTCCATTAGGATTCAAATCTTCAACTTTTCCTGTTAAAGTTAAGGGCAATCCCTTTAGATTTCTCAATCTATCCTTCAAATCTCCAGTAATTAGATATCTATTTCCATTATAACCTTTAAAGATTAATAAGCTGATTGTTCCTGTTCCCTTTTCATAGATAGTTCCTCCTAAGCTTTGGTAACCCTCTTTTAGCCCTTCAGTCATTATTTTTGGAGAGCTCATAGCATATACAGTAAAGGTAGTCAATAGTGTGATTAGCAGACTTAGTATTAATAATTTTTTCATTCAACTTGCCCCCCTTTTTTTTATTAGTTATTATTTCGATAAATTATAACTCCTGTCTTTTCAGGTAAATTAATTGTTAAGTTAACCTCTGAACCATCACCTGTGATTTTATAATATTTTAACACCACTCCCTAAAAAATAATTAATATTCTAATTAATCAAATAAAGAAGAACTAAAATATTTTCCTTTTTAAATTCCCTTTAAGAATAAACTTACCATATTAAACTTCGATACTTATATTAAACTTTCCTCTTTGTTATTAACTATAATTTATTTTAAAGTAATTATCTGACAATATTATTTAGTATAAAAATAATAAAGAAGCTAAGGTTTCCCTTAACTTCTTTATATATTTATAATTTCAAGGTCCTGTTGACCTAATATCTTTTTTTAGAATTCTCTTCTTTCTTCTCTTTTATAGCTTTAGCTACTTTCTTAGCCTCTAATACAGTCAACTCACTTTGAAAATCATAATAATAAGACACTTTATCTCCTCCTTCTTTGTTAATTTTAATTACAATCTTTAAAATATATATTTTAATTTATTCAATAATAGAACTAAAAAATATAAATTAACAGTAATTAATATCTTAAGAAGAAGATGAAAATCTGTGGATTTATAAATTTAGAATTGAACTTTGTGGATATATTGCGACACTTTTTTGAGTTGATAGTTGATAGTGTATAGTGGATAGTTAAAAGATTAAAATCCTTATGTTTTAAGTTTTTGAACTTAACTATAAA
>NZ_JBSQYM010000033.1:0-21271 GCF_055140805.1 Orenia sp. | reverse complement strand
GGGGTCACACCTGTTCTCATTTCGAACACAGCAGTTAAGTCCTCCAGCGCCGATTGTACTGCAGGGGCAGCCCTGTGGGAGAGTAGGTCACTGCCAGAATCGTAGTGTTCCCTGATAGCTCAGTTGGTAGAGCAGATGGCTGTTAACCATCGAGTCGCAGGTTCGAGTCCTGCTCGGGGAGCCATTTTTTTATTTTTTGATACCTTAATTTAAGGTATCTTTTTTTATTTGTATATATATTTTTTTCTGTTGAATACTAATAATTGATATTATCAAAAGATTTTATATAAAAAGTTAAGTAATAATTAATCTGAGTGAGTTAATTAATGATAATCTCTACTAATAAGCATTAATAAGGTTTGTGCTTTACAACTCTTATTATATAATATAGGTAAAGGTCAGAGTAGGTCAAAGAAGTTATAATTTAAGGAGAGGATGGTATGAAAAGCCTTTCTGATAGCATAGAAGACTATATTAAAGGACTATTGGAAGCTAATAATACTATAAAAATCCAAAGAAATAAATTAGCAGATAAATTTAATTGTGTACCTTCTCAAATTAATTATGTTTTAAAGACAAGATTTTCTTTTGAAAAAGGTTATATAATAGAAAGTTATCGTGGTGGGAATGGATATATTAAAATTACAAAGCTTAACTTAGATATTAATCAAAATATAATAAATAGACTATATAATATAATAGGAAATTATATTACTCAAAAAGAAGCATTTAGTATATTAGAACGGTTATTTGAAGAAGAGATTATAGATTTTTCCGAGAAATCATTATTAAAAACTATGGTTAGTAGAGATAGTATAGGGATAAGTTTACCATCTAGAGACATGATAAGAGCTCGATTACTGAAAAATGTTTTAAAAACTCTTTTAAGGATAAAGAGGTGAGAATATGCTATGTCAAAATTGTCAAGAGCGTGATGCAAAAGTTCATGTAAGCAAGGTTATTGATGGAGAGAAAGAGGATATATATCTTTGTGAAGAATGTGCTCATATAACTGGTGACTTAGATTTTGGTCTTGATTTTTCTTTTAATAATCTACTAACTGGGTTATTAAATAATCAATTTCATCCTCATCAAAAAATCAACTTATCAAACAATAAAATTAAATGTGAATTCTGTGAATTGACTTATGATACGTTTAGTAAAAGCGGGAGATTAGGTTGTAGTGAGTGTTACAACTCTTTTACAGATAAGATAGATAAAGTTTTAAGAAGAATACATGGAAACAACAGACATACAGGAAAGATACCTAAAAGAGCTGGTGAGAAAGTCATGGCCAAAAGGAAAGTCAAAGAGCTTAAGAATTTAATGGATGAAGCGGTAGCATTAGAAGAATTTGAAAGAGCAGCAGAACTGAGAGATGAGATTAAAGAATTGAAGGATGAAATTGGTGAATAAGAGAGGGGTGAGTTTATGATTGATGAACTTATAAGTCAATGGATGAAAAAGACTGGTCCTGATTCTGATGTGGTAATAAGTAGCAGGATTAGGTTAGCCCGCAACTTAGAGGATATTAGATTTACCAATCAGGCAAATGATGATGAATTAAAAGAAGTAATAGACAAGGTTAATAATCTGCTATTAAATAATAATAAATTTGATTTAACTTTGGTAGAGTTGGGTGATTTATCTAGAAATAAGAAGAATATGTTAGTAGAAAAGCATCTAATTAGTCCTGACTTGTCTGAAAGGCATATTAATAATGCCGTAGCATTATCTACTGAAGAAACTATTAGCTTAATGATTAATGAAGAAGATCATTTACGTTTGCAAGTTCTTTTACCTGGCTTACAATTACAAGAAGCATGGGATTTAGCTGATAAAATAGATGATTACTTAGAGCAAGAAATTAACATAGCTTTTGATGAGAAGTATGGTTATTTAACAGCTTGTCCTACAAATGTAGGTACAGGATTAAGGTCATCTATAATGGTTCATTTACCTGCTTTAACAATGATAAATAGAGTGAAAAAATTTATATCTGCAATATCTCAATTGGGATTAGCTGTTAGAGGGTTATATGGAGAAGGAAGTGAAGCAGTAGGTAACTTATATCAAATATCTAATCAAGTAACTTTAGGAAGATCCGAAGATGAGATAATAGAGAATCTAATAGAAGTAACTCACCAAATTATTACTCAGGAGAGAAATGCTAGAGAGATTTTGTTAAAGGAAAAAGAGATATTCTTAAAAGATCAAATTTATCGTGCCTATGGTATTTTAAAATATGCTTATAAGATATCTGTAGAAGAGGCAATGAAACTGATTTCAAATGTAAGGTTGGGTATTGACTTGGGTATAATAGATGATATAGAATCCACGATTTTAAATCAACTCATGGTAATTATTAGACCAGCTACTCTGCAAGTGCTTAAAGGTGAAGAGATGACAATAGAAGATAGGCATATTTATAGGGCACAATTGATAAGAGAGAGGTTACAGTGAGGAGGGAGTCAAATGATTTTTAGTAGATTTACTGATAGATCTCGAAAAGTAATGGCATTATCTCAAGAAGAAGCAAAAAGATTTAATCATAACTATATTGGAACAGAACATCTGTTATTAGGTTTGATTAAAGAAGGAGAGGGCATAGCTGCTAAAGCTCTAAAGACAAGTGGTTTTAGTTTAGACCAATTAAGAAAAAAAGTAGAAGATATGATTGGAAAGGGAAAAGAAAAAGCTACTGATAATAATTTACCCTTTACTCCTAGAACTAAGAAAGTTTTAAATTTATCTTTAGAAGAAGCAAGACGCTTAGGGCATAATTATATAGGAACGGAACATTTATTACTTGGTCTACTCAAAGAAGGAGAAGGTATAGCTGCCAGGGTTTTGAATGAAGAAGGTGCAGAAATTAATAAGATTCAATCAGAAATAATTAAATTATTAGGGGGAGCTAATATTAGTAGTAAAGGTAATTATTCTCCTAAAAGTAGTTCTAAAAATTTACAACAATTCAGTACAGATTTAACTCAATTAGCTAGTGAAAATCAATTAGACCCAGTAATTGGACGAAGCAAAGAGATAGAAAGAGTCATTCAAATTCTAAGTCGTCGTAAAAAAAACAATCCATGCTTGATTGGTGAGCCTGGTGTAGGAAAGACTGCCATTATAGAAGGGTTAGCACAGAAAATTGTAGAAGGTGATGTTCCTGAAACTTTAATGAATAAAAGGGTATTAGCTTTAGATTTGAGTTCCCTATTAGCTGGTTCTAAATATAGAGGAGAGTTTGAAAAGAGACTAAAAGCAGTAATGAATGAAATTAAAGAGTCAGGAGATGTTATATTATTTATTGATGAATTGCATACTTTGGTAGGTGCAGGAGGAGCAGAAGGTGCTATTGATGCTGCTAATATTCTAAAACCACCATTAGCTAGAGGTGAGTTACAGACTATAGGAGCTACAACTTTAAATGAATATCGTAAATATATCGAGAAAGATTCTGCTTTAGAGAGAAGATTTCAATCGGTAACAGTTGAAGAACCTAGTGTAGAAGATACTAAAGAAATTTTAAAAGGATTACGTGATGCTTATGAAGCTCATCACAGAGTTAAGATTACCGATGAAGCTATCAATGCAGCTGCAGAATTATCTCATCGCTATATCAGTGATCGCTTTTTACCTGATAAGGCGATTGATTTAATAGATGAAGCAGGTTCAAAAGCTAGGTTGCAACAAAATACTGCTCCAAGTGAGATAAAGGAGTTGGATAAAGAGTTAGAAAAAATTCAGCAGGAGAAAGAAGCAACTATTAAAGCTCAAGAATTTGAAGCAGCAGCCCAGTTAAGAGATAAAGAAAAGAATATCAAAGAGAGACTAGAAGAGATAAAGACAGAGTGGAAGAATGAAAAGGGGATGAATAATACTGATATTACTCGGGAGAGCATTGCTAGAACAGTGTCAGATTGGACTGGTGTGCCTGTGATGAAGTTAGCTGAAGCCGAATCCGACAAATTACTTAATTTGGAAGAAGAACTTCACAATCGGGTTATAGGTCAAGATGAAGCGGTTTATGCGGTCTCCCAAGCAATTAGAAGGTCTCGAGCAGGGTTAAAAGATCCAAAAAGGCCAATTGGTTCATTTATCTTCTTAGGTCCAACAGGTGTAGGAAAGACAGAATTAGCTAAAACATTAGCTGAAGTAATGTTTGGTGATGAAGATGCAATGATTAGAATTGATATGTCAGAGTATATGGAGAAACATTCAGTTTCTAGATTAGTTGGTGCTCCTCCTGGTTATGTTGGTCACGAAGAAGCTGGGCAACTAACTGAGAAGGTAAGGCGTCGACCTTATTCTGTTATTTTATTTGATGAGATTGAGAAGGCTCATCCTGAAGTCTTCAATATATTATTACAGGTATTAGAAGATGGTCAATTGACAGATTCACAAGGTAGAACTGTAGATTTTAGAAATACTGCTTTGATTATGACCTCAAATGTAGGAGCTAATGTTATTCAAAATAAATCTGCTACTCTTGGATTTAAAACTATTGAAACTGATGTAGAGAATAAAGAATATGAAGAGATGAAAAATAGGGTAAAATCCAAATTAAAGGATACCTTTAGACCAGAATTTTTAAATAGGTTGGATGAGGTTATTGTCTTTCATGCCTTAGGTGAAGAGCATATTAAAGAAATAGTAGATTTAATGCTAGAAGAATTAGAAGATAGGTTAAAAGAGCGTAATATAAGAATAGAGATTAGTCAAGCAGCTAAAGAGATGCTTGCTCAAGAAGGTTATGATAGAGAATTTGGTGCAAGACCTTTACGCAGAACGATAAGACGCCTTATTGAGAATCCTCTTGCTGAAAAATTCTTATCAAAAGAATTTGATGATGGTGATACTATTAAGATAGACCTTGAGAACAATGGTTTAAAATTTACTAAGTAGCAACAAAGAGCAGGGGGAAATCCACCCTGCTTTCTTTTTATATCATTGTAACTGTATGGCGTTAATAACTGGTTATATATAGGTTCGTGAATTTAGAATAAAATTTAACTATGACGCTATATAATGAAAAAGCGACATTTAGGAGGTAGGTGGGTAGGGATTAGGAAAATCCAACTACCTAACTACCCACCCCCTAACTATTTAATAAAAAAGTGTCCCAATATACCTGTTAAGTTTCGTTCTGAATTTACATATCTATAAGTATATTTATCTAGGTAAGTATGACTATAATCATTAATAGCTATAATATTAATATATTTATCGACTGATTAGCTATTAAAGTTTTCATAAAATCATTGATTCATCTTAAAATTTCGCAAAAGGTTGCTTACTTGTTAATTTTACAAAAAAATGTTATAATAAGATGCAGGATATTAATTATTTGATTAGGTGATTTTTCAATGGCAAAAAAGAAAAGAAGATATATATGTCAAAAATGTGGTTATCAAGCCTTAAAATGGAGTGGAAAGTGCTTAGGTTGTAATAGCTGGAACACATTAGTTGAAGAAATTATTGATACCAAAGAGCAGAAGAAAGAAGCACAGGTAACTACGAATATAAGGCCAGAAAAGATAAGTGATATAGAGATTAAATCTGAAGATAGAAAGAAGACCGGTTTTGCAGAATTGGATAGAGTATTAGGTGGAGGGATTGTTCCAGGGTCTTTAATTTTAATTGGAGGAGATCCTGGAATAGGTAAATCCACTCTTTTATTGCAAACATCCTATAATGTTAGTCAGATATACGATAAAGTATTGTACATATCAGGGGAAGAATCATCAAGGCAAATAAAATTACGGGCTGATAGATTAGGGACTGTTAATTCAAGTATGTATATATTGGCAGAAACAAATTTATTGGCTATTACCACCAATGTTGAGGATCTCAATCCTGATTTATTAATTATTGATTCAATTCAAACCATATATAACCCTAATTTAGAATCTGCTCCTGGAAGTGTTAGTCAAGTAAGAGATGCTACCGGGAGATTGATGAGACTAGCTAAAAAGAATAATATTCCAATTTTTATTGTCGGTCATGTTACTAAAGAAGGGTCCATTGCTGGACCAAGAGTTTTGGAGCATATGGTAGATACGGTATTATATTTTGAAGGGGACCGCCATTATACGTATCGAGTCTTAAGAGCTGTCAAGAATCGTTTTGGTTCTACTAATGAAATAGGTATCTTTGAAATGAGACAAGGTGGTTTAGCAGAAGTGTTGAATCCTTCCCAATTATTTATTTCAGAGAGAGCTAGTAATGTTTCTGGTTCTGTTATTATACCTTGTATGGAAGGAAGTAGACCTATTTTAATAGAATTACAGTCTTTAGTGAGTTCTGCTACCTTTGGTACCCCAAGTAGAATGACAACAGGTGTAGACCATAAGCGTGTTTCTTTACTTTTAGCTGTTTTAGAGAAGAAGCTGGGGCTTCATATTCAAGGCCAAGATGTTTATATTAATATTGCTGGTGGTTTTCAAGTTGATGAGCCTGCAGTAGATTTAGGGTTGATTTCAGCAGTTGTCTCTAGTTTCAGAGATATTGCTATACCTCAAGAGTTTGTTATTTTGGGTGAGGTTGGCCTATCTGGTGAAGTAAGAGCAATCAGTCAAATTGAAAAAAGAATTAATGAAGCTAGTAAATTGGGATTTACTAAGTTTATTATACCTAAAAGTAATAGTGAAGAATTAGATTATTCAGATATAGAGATTTATGGAGTTAGTAATGTCTATCAAGTTTTGGATCTTATATTAGGGGGGTGAATAAATGAGTTTCAATGATGAAGAGTTTACTGAAATATTAAAACTAGTTGCTCCAGGAACCCCTTTTAGAGAAGGATTAGAGAATGTTTTGCGAGCTAAGACAGGTGCTTTAATTGTAGTAGGTGATAGTGAAGAGGTTTTGGCAGCTGTTGATGGAGGATTTAATATCAATTGTGAAATGACGCCTACTAGATTATATGAACTTGCTAAGATGGATGGTGCAATTGTATTAAGTAGTGATGCCCAAAGGATTTTATGTGCAAATACACAACTGGTTCCTGATCCTTCAATTTCTTCAGTAGAAACAGGTACTAGACACCGTACTGCTGAGCGAATAGCTAAACAGACTGGAGAACTTGTTGTATCAATTTCTCAAAGAAGGAATATAATAACTCTATATAAAGAAGATAAAAAATATATATTAGAGCAGATTAGTGTTATTTTAACAAAGGCTAATCAAGCAATCCAGACCTTGGAAAAATATAGAAGTGTTTTAGATCAAGTCCTAACAAATTTAAGTGCTTTGGAATTTGAAGATTTAGTTACTATTTCTGATGTAGCTACTGCTGTTCAGAGAGCTGAGATGGTATTAAGGATTGTTGAAGAGATTGAGAAGTATATTAATGAGTTAGGTAGTGAGGGTCGTTTGATTAAGATGCAATTAGAAGAGTTAGTGGCTAATGTTAAAGAAGAAGGTTTGTTAATTATTAAAGATTATCAAGCTGAGATGGAAGGTGAGGAAGAGATAAATGATGAGGAGTCTATTGATATTTTTGAGAAATTCTCTTCATATGTGTCCGATGAGTTGCTCAGTTTATCCACGATAAGTAAGCATTTAGGTTATGGTGGTAATATAAATGCTCTAGATTTATCTATTTCGCCTCGAGGCTATAGATTATTAAGGAAGATTCCACGTGTACCAATGACAGTTATTGAAAACTTAGTAGAGGTATTCGGCGATTTCCAAGAAATACTTAATGCATCTATTGATGAATTAGATGATGTTGATGGAATTGGTGAAGTAAGAGCACAGGCGATAAAAGAAGGACTAAAAAGGTTGAGAGATCAAGTCTTATTAGATCGGCATATTTAGTGGTATTCATTGACATTATAAGGTATATATGATATAATTAAAAGGAGTATCATGCATTGAATGGGGGTTATATTAATGTTTGAAGTGGGAGATAAGATTGTTTATCCAAACCATGGTGCCGGAACAATTATAGATATAGAACAGAAAGAAATCTTGGGAGAGAAGAAGCAATATTATATTATGAAGTTACCAATTGGTGATATGAAAGTAATGATTCCTAAAGATAATGTTGAAGAGATTGGACTTCGTAATGTAGTAGATAGTGATATGGTCTCTAAAGTTTATCAAGTTTTAAAAGGAGATCAAAGTGAGATGTCCCAAAATTGGAATCGACGTTTTAGAGCTAATACTGAGAAGATAAAGACTGGAGATATCTTTGAAGTTGCAGAGGTTGTTAGAAATTTAACTATTAGAGATATAATTAAAGGTCTGTCTACGGGAGAAAAAAAGATGTTGAATAATTCTCGACAAATCTTAATCAGTGAATTAGTTTTGGCTGAGGGTAAGGATGAGAAGGAAGTTGAAGAAAAAATTAATACTATATTTGATGAACAAGAATTTGAAGAAGAATAAAATTTGACGTCAGGTTTACCTGGCGTTTTAGCTTTATCAGTAATAATTATCAAATTTTTTATTTAAAGGAAATTTTTCATAAAATATTTAGATCTAAATATTTTATGATAGTATAACCATTAAACTGTAGACTGGTATTTAAATTAAAGTTAAGTTGGATGGTAATGATGGTTGTTTAGAAAAGGTAAAAAATAGGAAGGATTCTTTCTATCTAATGGTTGTAAGGAGTTAAAAGGATAAATAAGAATGATTAATTTAAAACTTTAATGAAGATTAGGTAACTATTCTAAAAAGGAGGTGATAAAGATGTTAAATAAGTTTTGGAGGTTGATATTTACTGCTGTTGGGGGAGTATTGGGTTATCAGATTGTAGATTATTTGAATTTATCTGAAGAGATAACTTTAGACTTCTACAACCTTGTTACAAATAATAATATCTATGGAATAATAGTGGGTGCTTTACTAGGATTTATATTATTACCTTATATAGTAGAAAACATCGTACAACTTATAGTCAAATTTGAAAATAATTTAGAAGGAGTTCCTGGTAAAGATATTATAGCAGGTATCTGTGGGTTGATAGTTGGATTACTTTTAGGTGTATTGATTGTCATTGCTTTTTCAATACAGGCTATTCCGACATTTGGTTTATGGATTCAAATAGCTGTTAATTTAATTCTGGGTTATTTAGGTTGGAATCTAGCAGTTAATAAGAGTAAGGAATTATTTAATATTTTAATACAAGCTAATAAGAAGGATAATTCAACAGAAGTTAATGATTCAGAAGTTTTAGGGGCAAGCTGTAAAATTTTAGATACAAGTGCGATTATTGATGGTAGAATAGCTGATATTTGTCAAACTGATTTTATTGAAGGGGTAATGGTTATACCTAAATTTGTTTTAGAGGAATTACAACATATTGCTGATTCCCCTGATCTTTTGAAGAGAAATCGCGGTAGAAGAGGTTTAGATATTTTAAAGAAAATTCAAAAAGAGTTAGAAGTGACTGTAGAAATTTATGAACAAGATTTCCATGATATTGATGAAGTAGATAGTAAACTAGTTAAATTAGCTAAAGTTTTAAATGGTAAAGTAATTACTAATGATTATAATTTAAATAAAGTAGCTGAGTTGCAAGGTGTTTCGGTTTTAAATATCAATCAATTAGCTAATGCTGTTAAGCCGGTTGTATTACCAGGTGAAGAGATGGAAGTTAAGATAATTAAAGATGGAAAAGAACCAGGACAAGGTATAGGATATCTAGATGATGGTACTATGATTGTTGTCGACCATGGTAAAGATTATGTTGGTGATACTATAGATATTTTAGTGACAAGTATTTTACAGACATCTGCTGGTAGGATGATATTTGCTAAACCTAAATTTTTAGCTAGACAAGCTTTATAGTAATTAATAATTGATTGCTGGTAACTGCTGGCAATCAATTATTAATGATTGGACTAATGGGGGAGTTTTTAATGAAGGTAAGTGTGGTAATTCCGGCAGCGGGACAAGGCAAGAGAATGAAAGCTAATAAGAACAAACAATTTTTATTATTGAATGACAAACCAATTTTGGCCCATACAATTGATATATTTGAGGGGCGTGCTGATATTGATGAGATAATAGTGGTTGCTCAAGCTGACGAGATAGATTATTGTCAATCGGAAATAATACATAAATATAATTTTAATAAAGTGAGTAAAATAATAGAAGGTGGAAGAACAAGACAAGAATCGGTTTATAATGGATTGAAAGCAGTATCTGAAAAAGCTGATTTTATTTTAATTCATGATGGTGCACGACCATTATTGACAAATGAGTTAATTAAACATATAATTACAGAGGTTGAAAAGTATCAAGCAGTAGCTATTGGTGTTCCAGTAAAAGATACAATCAAAATAATTAATCGAGATAAAGTTATTATAGATACTCCTACAAGGGATAACTTAATTGCTATTCAGACACCACAGGCTTTTAAAAGAAATTTAATATTACAGGCTTATCAGAAGGCTTTTGATGATGATTATTTGGGAACAGATAGTTCTAGCTTGGTAGAAAGACTGAATAAAGAGGTAAAAGTTATAGAAGGGTCTTATGAAAACTTAAAGATAACTACTTCAGAAGATTTAGAATTTGCAGAGAGAATTATATCAAGGAGGTAGGTATGAGGGTAGGTATTGGTTATGATGTTCACAAACTGATAAAAGGAGAAAGTTTAATATTAGGCGGGGTTGAGATAGATTATTATTATGGTTTAGAGGGCCATTCTGATGCTGATGTTCTATTACATGCTATTAAAGATGCATTATTAGGAGCAGTAGGAGAAGGTGATATTGGTCGCCATTTTCCAGATAATAATCCTAAATATAAAGGTATTTCTAGTTTAAAGTTATTGCAGGAAGTAAGTAACCTACTTTTTAATAAAGGTTTTGAGCTTAATAATTTAGATGGTGTAATTATTGCTCAAAAGCCCAAATTGGCACCTTATATCAAGCAAATGGAGAAGAATATAGCTCAGATTTTAAATGTAGATGTAAATAGAGTAAATATAAAGGCCACAACAACGGAAAGGTTAGGTTTTGTTGGTAGAGAAGAAGGGATTGCAGCAGAAGCGATAGTAAGTGTAAAAGAAAGGTAGGTATAAATAATGCTAGTTAAAGAGCTAATGAGTGGAAATATAATTACAGTCAGTCCAGGAGCAACAGTTGGGGAAGCAGAACGGTTAATGAGTGTAAATAGTATTGGTAAAATAGTAGTAGCAGAAGATAAAAAGGTAATGGGAATTGTAACTGATGGTGATTTGGTAAATCAACATGATTTGAATATACTTATTAAAGAGGTCATGGAAGCAGAAGTGATTACAATAAATGAAAACAAGAGTATTCAAGAGGCTGCTCAGTTACTATCAGATAATCAAATTAGTGGAGTGCCTGTGGTGAATAATGAAGGAAAACTTGTAGGTATTATTACTTCTTCTGATATTGTTTCAGGTTATGTCAAAGAGGAGAGAACTGCTAAGTTGTCCCCAGAGAGTTCTGCAATTTATCTGTCAATGACCAGAAGTAGAGAATATGAAAATTACTGGTTAGATAAGATCAAAGGATATGGATACAGAGTTGCCATTACTCAAACTGGTGCAAATGCTGAAAACTTACCTATTAAGCTAAGAGAGAGTACAACGGTAGCGGCAATTGCTCGTGGAGTTGTTAAAGAGAATTTAAGAGAGAAGATGGCTGTATCTAATGCTGTTAAGGATGCTTATACTCAACTTAATTTAGTTAATCCTGGTTTAGGTGGAGGCTTTAAAGTTGCTATTGTACGAGGTGAAGGTAGGTTAGCAGTAGCTGTATTTGGAAAGTTTGGACATGCTTTGGTCGACGGACCAGAACAATTATCTGTAGGGATGAGTGTAATTTAATAATATACAAGGGCGGTCAGTTAATCTGGTTGCCCTTTGTTTTAGTGAGAAATAGTTAGCTTGCAAAGGCTTATAAGATGTTTTATAATAAAAATAATTATAAAGTTATGGAAGGGAGAAAGTTATGAGTGATATTAGAGTAAGGTTTGCTCCAAGTCCAACAGGGCAGATACATATTGGAAATATTAGAACGGCTTTATTTAACTATTTATTTGCTAAAAAGAATAATGGAACATTTATTCTAAGAATAGAAGACACAGATAGAGAACGTTCTACTAGTGAATTTGAAGAGGTTATTCATCGTGAGATGGATTGGTTAGGTTTAGAATGGGATGAAGGTGTTAAGGTTGGTGGAGATCATGGACCTTATCGACAGATGGAAAGGTTAGATATTTACCAAGACTATGTAGATCAGCTTTTGGATAAAGGTTTAGCGTATTACTGTTATTGTAGTCCTGAAGAGTTAGATGAAATGAGAGAAGAGCAACGTCAACAAGGTCAACCACCACGCTATACTGGCAAATGTCGCTGTTTAGGACAAGAAGAAAAGAATAAGCTAGAAGCGGAGGGCAGAAAGCCAGTTGTTAGATTTAAAGTTCCAGATGAGCAAAAAGAGCTTATTGTTGATGATTTAATTCGAGGAAGAGTATCTTTTAGTAGTGAGGTCATTGATGATTTTGTAATAGTAAAGTCTGATGGAATCCCTACATACAACTTTGCGGTAGTTGTAGATGATTATTTAATGAAGATTAGTCATGTTATTCGTGGAGAGGATCATTTATCTAATACTCCAAAGCAACAATTATTATATGAGGCTTTGGGTTGGGAATCTCCTAGATTTGCCCATCTATCAATGATTTTAGGTACTGATAAGTCCAAGTTGAGTAAAAGAAGTGGAGAGGCCTATGTATATGTAAGTGAATATCGTAAAAAGGGATATTTATCTGAAGCCTTAATTAACTTTTTATCATTACTAGGGTGGTCTCCAGAGGATGAAGAGGAGATATTAAGTAAGGAAGATATCATTAAGCAGTTCTCTATAGAAAGGGTTAATAAAAGTGCTGCTGTCTTTGATGTAGAAAAGCTAAATTGGATGAATGGAATGTATATTAGAGCCGCCCAGTTAGATCAAATAGTAGAATTAGCAAAACCTTATATTCTTGAAGCAGGCTATGATTTATCTGGTAAATCTGAAGAGTGGATTGGATTATTAGTAGATACTGTGAGAGGTTCTTTGGACTATTTGGCAGAAATTACTGACCATCTTGATATCTTTTTTGGTGAATTAGAATATAATGATAAAGAGAAGGTAGTAGAGGACTTTAAGCAAGACAAAGTGGATATAGTCTTTGAAACTTTAAAGGAGAATATCCTTGCTTTAGAAACTTTAGATCCTCAAGAGATCAAGAAGATGTTAAAGAAGACTCTTAAAAATCTACCTGTTGGAGGAAGATTATTCTATCATCCAACTAGATATGCTTTAACAGGAAAAGGATCAGGTCCAGAGCTATATAATATAATTGCTTTATTAGGAAAAGAAGAATGTGTTCATAGATTAGATAAAGCTTTATCTTTAAGATAAGTTTTATAAAAAATTAATGGCTATGAAAGGGATTAGTAGATTAGATTAATTCTTTTAGAGAGAAGGTATCATAGGCTGAAAATACCTTTAAGAATATCTAATTGAATGCCCCCTTGAGCTAAATAGCTGAAAAAGTATTAGTAGGTTATTTCGTTTAGTCGGCGTTATCTGACTAGAAAGTGAGTTATCTTATTAGTAGGGTAGCTAAGCAGAGTGGAACCACGGCCTGTCGTCTCTGAATTAAAGGGGATGATAGGTCTTTTTACTTGGGGGTGATAAATAATGTTGTTGGAAAAAATTAAAGATGATATTACTGTTATTTTTGAGCGTGATCCAGCGGCTACCAGTATATTAGAGGTTTTATTAACATATTCCGGATTACATGCAATTATTTTCTACAGAATAGCTCATCCATTATATAAGATTGGTTTAAGGCTGATTCCTAGAATTATATCTCAGTTTGCTAGATTTATAACAGGCATTGAGATACATCCAGGGGCTAAAATAGGTTCAGGTTTCTTCATAGATCATGGAATGGGAGTTGTTATTGGAGAGACTACTGAAATAGGAGATAATGTTACTATTTATCAAGGGGTAACTTTGGGGGGGACAGGAAAAGAGACTGGGAAAAGGCATCCGACTTTAGGTGATGATGTGATGGTCAGTGCTGGTGCCAAGATTTTAGGTTCGATAAAGATTGGGAATAATGTCAAGGTAGGGGCGGGTGCTGTGGTCTTAAAGCCAGTACCTGATAATTGTACTGTTGTAGGGATTCCAGGTAGAATTGTGATTAAAGATGGTAAGAAGATAAAGGATAAGTGTGTTGATTTAAACCATGCAGATTTACCAGATCCAGTACAGGAAATGTTAAATTGTATGAATAAAAGAATCAGAAAATTAGAAGAAGAACCAATGATTGAAAGGATGTGAGTAAGGTGACTTTAAAGGTATATAATTCTTTGTCAGGAGAAAAAGAGGTTTTTGAGACTTTAGAAGAGAACAAGGTTAAAATTTATTCCTGTGGACCAACAGTTTATGATTATTTTCATATTGGAAATGCTAGGGCCTTTATGGTTCCAGATATTATTAAGCGTTATTTAACATATAAAGGGTATGATGTGTTGCATGTGATGAACTTTACTGATATTGATGACAAGATGATTAATAGGGCCAATGAAGAAGGGATTAGTGTTCAAGAATTGGCAGAGAGATTTATCACTGCTTTCTTTGAAGATATAGAAAGGTTAAATATTAAGAAAGCAGATATCTATCCTAAGGCTACAGAGCATATTTCTGATATGATTGGGATGATTAAATCATTAGTAGAAGATGGCTTTGCTTATGAAAGCAATGGAGATGTTTATTTTAAAGTAGCCAAGTTTAGTGAGTATGGAAAGCTATCTAAGAAGAATTTAGAGGATTTAGTTGCAGGTGCTCGAGTAGAAGTAAGTGACAAGAAAGAGAACCCTTTGGATTTTGTCTTGTGGAAAGCAAGCAAAGATGGTGAGCCAAGTTGGGATAGTCCTTGGGGGGCAGGTAGACCTGGTTGGCATATAGAGTGTTCTGCAATGTCTAATAGATATTTAGGTGAAGAGTTTGATATTCACACAGGTGGAGTAGATTTAACCTTCCCTCATCATGAGAATGAGATTGCTCAAAGTGAGGCTTGTTGTGACCATCAGGTGGTTAATTACTGGATGCATAATGGTTACATCAATATTGATGGAGAGAAGATGTCTAAATCGTTAGGGAACTTCTTTACTACTAGAGAGATTTTGAAAAAAATTTCTGATGATGATAATTATGATAATGAATATGCTAGGGAAGTATTAAGATTTTTCTTAATTTCTAACCATTATCGTAGTCCAATTAATTTTAGTGATCGTGCTGTAGACGAAGCGGGAAAAAACCGTGAACGTTTAACTGGTACAGTTTCTAGGTTGGATTTTTTGTTAAGTAGAGATTCTGTAGATTTGAATGCAAAAGAAGACAATAAAGTATTAGAGGTTGAAAAAGATTTTATAAGTAAATTAAATGATTTATGTGAGCAAAAAAAGAATGAATTCATAGAAGCTATGGATGATGATTTTAATACAGCTTTAGCTATTGGTGCGTTACACGAGTTAACTACTGAAATTAATAAAGTTGTAAATAGAAGTGATTTCTTAATAACAGATAAAATTAAAAATGAAGCTTTAGATAAAGCTAGGTCTTTATTTATTGAACTTGGAGATGTTTTGGGAATTGATTTAAGTAAGCATAAAGGAGTTAGAAAAGTTGGACTTGAAATAGATTTAAAATCTTTATTATTGAAAATGATAGACAAATTAAACATAGAAATTAAAGGTAAGGAAAATTTAAAGGCAGAAGAATTAATTAATATTTTATTAAAGAAAAAAAGAAAGAGAGCAAGACAGGATAAAAACTATCAATTAGCCGATAATATCAGAGATGAATTAGCGGAAATAGGTATTGAAGTGAAGGATACTCCACAAGGAGCAGATTGGAATTTAAAGTAATACAGGTGATGAAATAGAAGGATATTGCGATGTTTTCAAGTTGATAGTGTATAGTGGATAGTTAAAAGGTTTTAAAGGTTTTTAAATTGAAGAAAATTAATGTTTGAACGAAGCAAAAATTGAACTAGAATTTAGAGTTTAATCAAGTTTTAAGTAAAGAATCTAATTAATGATAATATTTAGTATTTTGTTTGCTGAGAGAGTTTAATTTTCTTCTAGACCTTTTGGTTACTTTTAGGGCAATGCTAAAAGTAACTCGGAAAAAAGCTGATAAGCTTTTCCGAAAGATGTTTTAATAATTTTGCTCACCTTTAAAGTGAAAAGTGTCGTAATATCCCTATAATCTGATACTAATTTTCTTAATTCAACTAGCATAATAAATAAAGTTATCTTAATTGGAGGGGAAAGAATGTTTGGTGAATTAATTGAATTCCCAGGTCGTGCAGAACTATTAGCACCAGATACCATGGCTTATATAGGTGATAGTGTCTTTGAATTATTTATTAGAAATTTGATATTAGAAAGAAATATGGCAAAGCCAAATCAATTACATCAAGAGGTTATCCAATATGTTAACGCTACGGCACAAGCTAACTTGTTAGAAAAATTGAGAGATGATTTGACAAAAGAAGAGCTTGTAATCGTACGGAGAGGTAGAAATATCAAAACAAATGTTCCTAAGAATGCAAATCCTGCTGATTATCAATATAGTACAGCCTTTGAGGCATTAATTGGTTATTTATATTTAGCAGGAAAAGAACAAAGGTTACTAGAAGTATTTAATAAGATTAAAGAAATATTATAGTTAGTTAAGGAAGAGGGTCTAGATGATGAAGATTAGTAACTTTGAAGATACTGGCTTAACCAAGGTTGAGTCATGGATTAAAGATAATAATATTAGTAATTTGGATATAGATACACTTAAAGAGGTTTTAAAAACTATCAACATTTCTTTTGTAGCTGAAGGGATTAATAGAGTACAAAGTACATTGTTGTGTGAACTAAAAGATTCTTATGTACAACAGAGTCAGAGATATGTAACTATGGGTGACGATAGTTATTCTTTTCTAGAATTGTCAAGCAATGATGACAGAAAAGCTAGAGAGTTAAGTGATAGAGCCTTTGAACTATATGAAAAGATGTCTGAATTAAAAGCTGGAAATTTTAAAGGAAGGCCTAAGAAAGAGCATTATAAATATGGAATTCCGATAGAAGATGCAAGGTACATCTTACCACTTTCGACTAAAACTAATATCTCCATAGCTATGACTGGAAACAAACTTTGTAAACTATTTACTCTGCTCTATGATACAAGGTATTTTGAGTTGTTTAAGGGGTTTAGAGCTGAGTTTATAAAATATTTACCTGATGCTCTGGTTAAATTATTAGAAGATAAACATAATATTAATAATGGAAGTTTAATAAATAATTTATATAAAGATGATATGAATAGAATATCTACTGCCAATAATATGGTATTGTTAAGTTATTTTGACAATTTAGAGTTAAAGGTAGGATTGGGAGCTATAACCAGCACTTCTGCAGTCACACCTTCTAAGAAGTTAGAATCATGGGGAGAAGAAGCTACTGATAAAGCAAAAGGTTTGGTACAAAGAGTCTTAGGTTATGGACATGAAAGTATTGCTGAACAGGCTAGAACTACCTTTGGAATGATGTGTAGTATGGTTACCTATCATCAACAGATTCGTCATAGATTATCAGAGAATCATAGAGAGGACTTAACTAATCTTATTTTAGATATAAAAAGAGAAGTTGTTATACCTCCAAGTATTAAAAAGTCTGATTTTTGTCAGAAATATTTAGACTTAGTTAATGAGTTTAAAGAGTTTAGACTGTATATATTAAAGAAGTACGGTGAGGAGCAAGCATTATCATTTATATTAAATTGTGATCAAATTAAGTTGATAATTTCGACTAATGCTAGAATTGATAATACTATGTTAGCTGAAAGAATCTGTATAAATGCACAGTGGGAGATAAGAAAGTTATCTACTAAGAAATTAAGAGTTTTAAGAGGATTATCTGACGTATTATATGAAAACTCTCTTCCTTCTTGTATATATGGCAAATGTAAAGAAGGTAAACTGACATGCGGAAAGCAGTTAGAGATGAGAGAGAAGTTTTTATCTTAAGCTATAATTATTAAATATTAAGTGTTGTTTTTTTATATAAATATATAATTTGTTCAGTATAATTAAAAGAAAAATGAAAGTGGTGGAATAACAATGGTTAATGTTGAAGGAAGAAATCCTGTGATTGAAGCTTTAAGAGCAGGAAGAAAGATTGAAAAAATATTTATATTACACTCAGCACATGGTGGACCAATTGATGAGATTTATAAGCTAGCGAAGAAGAGAAATATTAAAGTAGATAAGGTGGATAATAATCAATTAGATAGTATGGCGGGATCTCATGCTCATCAAGGGGTAATTGCTGTAGCTGAAGAGCTTCAATACTGGGATATAGATGATTTAATTGAACATGCCAAAGAAGAGAGTGATGAACCATTATTGATTTTATTGGATGAATTAAAAGATCCTCATAACTTTGGTTCTATATTAAGGACGGCTGATGCAGCTGGGGCACAAGGGGTAATTATTCCTAATAGAAGGTCGGTTTCTTTTACTCCTGTGGTAGCTAAATCATCAGCTGGTGCGGTAGAATATGTACCAGTTGCTCAAGTGACCAATCTATCTCGGACTATAGATAAATTAAAGGATGCTGGTTTTTGGATTGGTGGTGCTGATATAGATGCAAGGCAGACCTGCTACCAAGCAAATTTAAAGGGGGCATTAGGATTAGTTATAGGAAGTGAAGGTAGTGGTATGAGGCGTTTAGTTAAAGAAAAATGTGATTTTTTAATCAAATTACCAATGAAAGGCCATGTAGATTCGTTGAATGCTTCGGTAGCTACTGGTATATTGATTTATGAGACTGTACGCCAAAGAGAGGAGTAATAAAGTGTTAAAAAAATCAGCTGTGATAAATTTTTTCTTTATTATTATAATGACTCTTATATCGTCAAAGATAGTCTATGCTAATAGTTTTGATAAAAGTATTATAAATAATATAGAGGTTTATCAGTTAACTGATATTATATCTACTTATACAACTTACTTTGATAGAGGGGATATAAATAGATCTACAAATATATCTATATCAGCTCAAAAGATAAATGGCAAGTTAATTATGCCAGAAGAAATTTTTTCTTTTAATAAGGTAGTTGGCCCAAGGACTAAGGAAGCTGGCTATCAAGAGGCAACGGAGATTATAAATGGAGAATTTGTACAGGGGGTTGGAGGGGGAGTGTGCCAGGTCTCATCAACTTTGTATAACTCTGTATTATTAGCTGATTTAGAGATTGTAGAAAGGGACAATCATTCTCGTCCAGTAGCTTATGTTCCTTTGGGTAGAGGTGCTACAGTTTATTATAACTACATTGACTTTAAATTTAGAAATAATGGTGACTCTCCTATACTTATCATAGCAAAAGTAGTTAAAAATAAGTTAACAATTACTTTCTTAGGTAAAGATAAAGGAGAGTATGTTGAAATTATAACTTCTGCAAAAAAAGTAATAAAGCCTAAAGTAGTAAGGCAGATTGATAGAGATTTGCCATTGGGATCAGAAAAAATTATAGCACATGGAAATAAAGGGTTTGAAGTTTTAGTAAGAAGGGTAGTAAAGAAGGGGAATAAAATTATAAAAAATGAATTTGTTTCTAAGGATATTTATTCACCTAAAGATACTATTATTAAAATTAATCCTAAAAATTAAATTAAGGAAAAAGTTACACCCATATCTACCTTGACTAAGAAAGATTACATAAGTTATAATAGAGGATGTAATCTTGAGGATAGGGTGGAGGGGGATTATGGGTGAAACAGAATCTAAATTACCAAGGATATATTGATTATGATAATATGACAGATGATGAAATTGTAGAATATGCTCAAAGTGGCGATAGTTTAGCTCTAGAATATTTAATTAAAAAATATAAGAGTTTTGTTAAGATTAAATCAAGGTCTTATTTCTTAATTGGTGCAGATAGAGAGGATATTATACAAGAAGGTATGATTGGACTGTATAAGGCAATTAGAGATTACAGAATTGATAAATTAGCATCTTTTCGTGCCTTTGCGGAGTTGTGTATTACTAGACAGATTATTACTGCCATCAAGACAGCGACACGACAGAAACATCAGCCTTTAAATTCTTATATATCTCTTAATCGACCAATTTTTAGTGAGGAATCTGATAGAACACTATTAGATGTATTAAGAAGTAGTAAGTTATCTAATCCTGAAGAGTTATTTATAACTTATGAGTCTTATGAAATTTTAGAGACTAGCATAAAAAAGATGCTTAGTGATTTAGAGTTAAAGGTTTTAATGGAATATTTGAAAGGAAAGAGCTATCAAGATATAGCTATTTGTTTAAAGCGCCATGTGAAATCAGTGGATAATGCTTTACAACGTGTCAAAAGGAAATTAGAAGAATTTTTAGAAAAGAATGATATTTGAGTTAAACTGGAGTAATTGCTTAATAATTTGGTTTAATCAATTTAAATCTTTAATAATTAAATTAAATTGATTTATTTAGTTCTTGACCTTTGGTTTTAAAAAGAATATAATATTATTGTTGTTTATTTGATGTGTTTAAGGAGGGGTTCCCGAGTGGTCAAAGGGAGCAGACTGTAAATCTGCCGGCGACGCCTTCAGAGGTTCAAATCCTCTCCCCTCCACCATTAATATGTAACAGTTAATAGTTGACAGTTGATAGTTAAGTTCATAAAAAATAAGAACTTATATTTAAGTTTTTGCTTTTATGGTTTTGACTGTCAACTGTACACTATACATTGTAAACTGAACTTGTTGTGCGGGAGTAGCTCAGTTGGCTAGAGCACCAGCCTTCCAAGCTGGGTGTCGCGAGTTCGAGTCTCGTTTCCCGCTCCAGCCCACGTAGCTCAGCAGGTAGAGCACTTCCATGGTAAGGAAGGGGTCACCGGTTCAAGTCCGGTCGTGGGCTCCAAATTTAATAATTAACATATAAACAGGTGATTTTGTATCACCTTTAATTTATATAATATATTTCTACATAATTTAGGAGGGAAATAAAATGGCAAAAGAAAAGTTTGAGAGAACGAAACCTCATGTTAATATTGGAACAATCGGTCACGTAGACCACGGTAAAACAACAACTACTGCAGCTATTACAAAGGTATTATCAAAAGGTGTAGGTGGATCTAACTTTGAAGACATCGATAATGCACCAGAAGAAAGAGAAAGAGGAATTACAATTGCTACTTCTCACGTAGAGTATGAAACAGAA
>NZ_JBSQYM010000032.1:0-29482 GCF_055140805.1 Orenia sp. | reverse complement strand
CTATTGTCTTGTGATCTGATAAATCTTAGTCCTAGACTTAAACTGAAAAAACCTCATAAATTTAAGGCATGGAGATTATATGGTGATTAAATCTTAAAATGGATTTTTTTTAAAAATATTCTAACTGATCACAATTTCATCACAAATTGATGTTATAATCAAATTATCATCACAAGATAGAGCTAACAAATCTAAATTTCTTCTCAATTTTGTACTCCTTTAAAATAAAGTGGTTATTAAAGGTATAAGTACACAAAATAAGATTTACCCCATTACAAAAAAACTTGCTACCGAGGTAGCAAGTTTTTTTATTTAGTAAATTTTAACACCTTATTTAATGCATCTCTTACTGAATCTTTAACTTCTCCTTGACTGTCCAAAGAATCAGAGATACAATCACATAAGTTGCTTTCAATTAAAGATAATCCAATCTTATTGATAGAAGACTTAATCGCGGAAATCTGTACTAGAATATCTGTACAATCCTTCCCCTCTTCAATCATCCGTTCTATACCACCAATATGCCCTTTGACTGTTCTTAGGCGGGTTATCAGTTCTTTTTTTAGCTGATTTTCAATCTTTGCCATTACACCACCCCTAAAAAGAGTGTAAATATAATAAAAGGTGGTTAACCACCTTTTATTATAAACTATTAATTTTATTTTCTAAATCACCTTTAGAAGAGAACCCAATCTGTCGATCAACTGCTTCTCCACCTTTAAAAAATACTAAATTTGGAATACTTGCTACTTGATATTTAGTAGCTAACTCTTGATTATCATCAACATTGACCTTAGCAACTTTGACCTTACCAGTATACTCAGCTCCTAACTCTTCTAAGACTGGAGCAATTGCTTGACAAGGACCACACCAAGGTGCCCAAAAATCAACTAGTACTGGCATATCAGAGTTCAATACCTCTTCTTCAAAGTTATCTTTATTTACCTCAACTGTATGCTGTGCCACTAAAATCACCTCATTATTATTTTTACCCCTCCCGGAGGGGTCTGGGTATATTATATCTTCTTTCTACCAATCTGTCAAGAAAGCTCTAACACTCACCTTGGACTTTACTTCATATATAGTAATTTAACCCCTACTGCCAATAATAACAAGCCAACTAGCTGTATCCATTGAAAGTCTATCTTCTCTAAGCCAAAAAGACCAAAATGATCTACTAAAATTGCTGTTAAGACCTGCCCTGCTACTATAGCAGTAGTAGCATTAGCTACCCCAAGGTTAGGAATACTATACATCACCCCATAAAGAATAATAACATTAAGTACTCCTCCTAAATAAGTATACCATGGTGCTTCTGATAATTGGGACAAATCCCCTTTTCCTAAAGATAGAACAAATAAAAGTACAGCTACCAATACTGTAGCAATAATATGGACTATGAAGGTAGCTTCTAATTGCCCTACAGTTTTACCAAGTACAGAGTTCAATGACCCCTGAATTGCCATAGTTAAGCCTGATACAACTGCAACGATGATAAATGTAATCCCTTCCATTGATAGTCTCCTTCAATTAAGATTCTTAAACTTAGTCTGGCAAGTTTTAAGAATTTTATTCTTTTTTTATTTTAAAGTCCATCAACCTATCAATAATTAATTTGAAATAAAATCACACTAACTTCTAACACCAAATGTTAGCTTATAATTATTAATTAATAACTATTTTCAATAATCAGTTGATTTACAAGCTAGAAATCTATATAATAAATATTGGAGAAAATATAGATACTATAATGAAACCATGTATTTGAGAAGGGAGAATCGGATTATGACAGAAGAAAGCTACATACAGAATCTATTTGCCAAGAGAATTGGAGGAAGTAAGTTCGGTAAGGATACTACTATTTACAAGTTTGAAAAAATTAAAAGAGCTAAAAGAGCTGCTAAAGCAGAGCATCCTGATATAGAGTTAATTGATATGGGTGTTGGTGAGCCAGATTGGATGGCTGATAAAGAAGTAGTAGAGACATTATATGCAGAGGCTCAAAAGCCAGAGAATCGTTTCTATTCTGATAATGGTATTGCTCAATTTAAAGAAGCTGCTGCTGAATATATGGAGAAGGTGTTTGGAGTAAGTGGATTAGACCCAGAGACTGAGATTAATCATTCTATTGGTTCTAAACCAGCTTTAGCTATGTTACCAAGTGCATTTATCAACCCTGGAGATATCACCATTATGACTGTGCCAGGTTATCCTGTAATGGGGACACATACCAAATGGTTAGGTGGAGAAGTTGTTAATCTTCCATTACTTAAAGAGAATAACTTCTTACCTGATTTGAGTACTTTAACTGAAGATCAGAAGAAGAGAGCTAAATTATTATACTTAAACTACCCTAACAACCCAACAGGGGCTAGTGCAACAAAAGAGTTCTTTGAATCAGTAATTGAATTTGCTAAAGAGAATGACATCATTGTAATCCATGATGCTGCTTATGCAGGATTAGTATTTGATGATAACAAGCCTTTAAGCTTCTTATCAATTCCTGGTGCTAAAGAGGTAGGTATTGAGATTCAATCCTTATCTAAATCCTTTAATATGACTGGATGGAGAATGGCCTTTGTAGCAGGTAATGCTAAAGTAGTTAAAGGCTTTGCTACAGTTAAGGATAATAACGACTCTGGACAGTTCATTCCAATTCAACTTGCTGGAGCTTATGCACTAAGACATCCAGAGATTACCGAAAAGACTGCTGAGAAGTACTCCCGTCGCCATGAATTGTTGGCTGAGGCTTTAAAAGAGGTTGGTTTTGATGCCCTAAAACCTAAAGGTTCTTTCTACTTATATGTAGAGATTCCTAAAGGAACTAAGAGTGGAGCAGAATTTGCTAATGCTGAAGAGTTCTCTCAATTCTTAATCAAAGAAAAACTAATCTCTACAGTACCTTGGGATGATGCAGGAAACTTCGTTCGTTTCTCTGTTACTTTTGTGGCAGAAGATGAAGAGGATGAAAAACGAGTCCTTACAGAGGTTAAGAAAAGATTATCTGATATTGAATTTATATTCTAATCAAAAAACCCCGCAGCTGCGGGGTTTTTCTTTATAATGCACTTTTAATAACTTTAGCTAAAGACATTATTCCCTTTTCAATCTTCTTTTCAGCCACATTAGAATAGTTCAATCGTAAAGTATTATTCCCTTTATCATTAACATAAAAAGGACTACCTGGAACAAAAGCAACCTGCTCCTTAATTGCCAGCTCAAAGATATCTAAAGCAGATATCCCTTCTGGTAAAGTAACCCACAAGAACATTCCACCCTCTGGCTCAGTACAGCTTACTTCTGGAGGAAAATATTCTTTAATACTATTAACCATCGCCTCGCGTTGGCGTCCATAAGCCTCTTTAATTTTACTGATATGCTGGTCAATATCATTATCAATCAAATACTTATAGATTACCCGCTGAGCAAAATAGTTACTATGTAAATCAGCAGCCTGTTTAGCTACAATAACCTTCTCCATCTTCTCCTTACTCATAGCTACCCACCCTAATCTAAAGGCTGGAGCAACTATTTTGGAAAAAGACCCCAATAAAATAGTATTCTCTTTAAGGTAATTCTTCATTGATGGAATATCTTCACCAATAAATCTTAATTCACCATAAGGATCATCTTCTACAAAGATAGTATTACTCTCTTCTAACAGCTGAGCTACTTCTCTTCTTCTCTGATCACTATAAGTTATCCCAGAAGGATTCTGAAAGTTTGGTACACCATAAAACAACTTACAATCATTTTCTGCCAATGTATCCTTTAAAACCTCAAGATCGACCCCATCCTCTAATAATTGTATTGGATGAAACTTGGGTCTATAAAATGAAAAAGACTGAATTGCACCTAAATACCCTGGCTCCTCAATAATCACTCCATCACCTTCATCTAAAAAGGTCTTGCCTATTAAATCCAGGCCTTGCTGGGAACCATTAGTAATCAATATCTCCTCAGGACTGATCTTAAGACCCTGCCTTTTGAAGTATCTATCAGCAATATACTCCCTTAAAGGAAGGTAGCCTTCAGTAGTACTATATTGTAAAACATTAGTACCATCGTCTGTTAATACCTTACTAGCCGCCTCTTTAATCTCTTCTACTGGGAAAAACTCTGGATTTGGTAAGCCACCTGCAAAGGAGATAATCTCTGGATCATCTATCACCTTCAAGATCTCTCTAATAAAGGACTTAGGAATATCATCAACTCTCTTAGCAAATAAACTACTCACTACTCTACTCCTCCTCATCTCTAACTCTAATTATATGTTATGTTGTACTTTTGTATATTATATTGTATTAGGAATAAGTAAAGTTGTCAATATAAATTTTAAATAAAAGCTACTATATAGAACACAAAAAAGAAGTTTAATAATTTAACTATTTCTGACAAGCTACAGGTTTAAACCTGTAGCTCAATATTATAATAAAACAAATACAAAATCTTTAATGGTTTCTATATATATTAAAATTCAACTATTAAAAAGTATCAACCTAGTAGCTGATTAATGGATAATTGACTAAAACCTGAGCTTTAACTAAAGAGTCTGTGTTGTTACGATAAGTATGTACCCTATCAGCAGCAAAAAATATAGCATCTCCCTCTTTAATTTTATATATATTATCATTAATTATCATCTCTAAGACACCTTTAGATACAACAACATACTCTTCTACACCTCTAGAATGGGATTCAGATTCATATCCATACTGAGGTTCAACCTCGATATTGTAGATTTCAAACTTCTTCTCTTGAACAAAAGTAAATAAGGGATAAACTCTATATTTACCATCCCCCTCAACAAGAGGGCTAATATTCTCTCTAGAGATAACAGATACCTTCTCCCTATCCTCTTCGATAAAATATGAGAAAGAGACATCAAGACCTTTAGCAATCTTCCACATGGTATTAACTGTTGGGTTAGATTCATTTCTTTCGATTTGCCCCAACATCGACTTACTTACCCCAGTTATCTTTTCAAGCTCACTCAAACTAAGATTCCTCTTTGTTCTGATTTGTTTTAACTTTATCCCGATACTAAGATTGATATCACTCATTAAACAGCCTCCTTGTCTAATAAAAAATTCCTCTTGTATATTATAACATATTTTAGTATAATATATTACAATAGATTTTCGTACTGTATAAAATACAAATAGATAATATAACATACTAATTTATAATAAAATTCAATTATGATGTTATATAGAGAAAAAGAGATACTTTCGTGTCAGGAATCGGGAATCTGGAATCAATCTATTTTACTGATAACTAGTTCCTGACTCCTGATTCCTTACATATAATCAAGAAAGGATGTGTCAAGAGATATGAATAATAATGAAAATATTTCCCTACTTAACAAGGAGATTTCTCTAAACAAATACCCTTTCTGGTCTGGAATTAAAGCTGGAATTCCTATCGCAATCGGTTATATTCCTATAGCTATCGCCTTTGGCTTACTTGCTAAAAGTAACAATATTCCCAATCATATCAGTATTGCCATGTCTTTAATAGTCTTTGCAGGAGCAAGTCAGTTTATTGCTGTCAATCTATTATCTTTAGCAACAGGTTATCCTGAAATTATTATGACAACCTTTATTATCAATTTAAGGCATTTTCTGATGACCGCCTCATTATCCCAGAGGTTAAAGGAAGGGATAACCAAAAAATATCTTCTCTTAATATCCTTTGGAGTTACTGATGAGACCTTTGCCCTAGCATCTTTACAAGAAAAACAACTCTCTGCTAACTTTGTTCTAGGATTGAATTTGATTGCTTATTTCTCTTGGGTTGGTGGAACAGCAGTTGGAGTCTTCTTAGGCACAGGATTGCCAGCAATACTTCAAAGTAGTATGGGAATTGCCCTTTATGTAATGTTTATCGGCTTATTAGTTCCTAATCTTAAAAAATCCAATTCTTTATTGATAGTTGCCTTGCTAGCCTTTGGAATCAGCTCTAGCTTGTATTATCTACCAACTGTTAAGGAACTGTCAACAGGTTGGATGATAATTATTACAACAATATTTGCTTCTATCATTGGAGCTATTTTATTCCCTAAGGATGGTGATAAGAATGAATAATATCTGGCTACTCCTAATAGCCATGGGTGCTGTCACTTATATTCCCAGAATGCTACCAATGGTCTTCTTACAAACTATCAAACTGCCACCTTTTCTTAAACGAGTTCTAGAGTTTATCCCAATAGCTGCTTTAAGTGCCTTGATCTTTCCAGGGATTATCTATTCTACTGGTAGTATTAACTCAGCTATTACAGGTGGAGTTATCGCTGTGGTATTAGCATGGCTGGAAGTAAACTTATTAGTGGTAGTAGGTGGAGGAATTGGAGGAGTGCTATTAGTAGAATTAATTATATAATAGAAAGAAAAAGTGATACTTTGGTTATTAGGTGGTTTGAGGGTAGGTAGTTAGGAAAAATCTAACCATCCAGCTACCCACCTAACTCCGAACCTGTCGCTATTCATTACGCCCATTAAAATTTAACTAACTCAACATGCAGATAATAAAAAGACCTTTAAATTTAAAGGTCTTTTTATTACATTTAAGCATTTACAGTTTTTGAATTAGCAATATCTAAATCGATTTCTCCTTCAGAGGAGGCTACTATTACAGTAGCTGCACTATCACCAGTTATATTAGTTACCGTACGAGCCATATCCAAGATACGATCAATTCCTGCAATTAAAGCTACCCCTTCTAAAGGTAGGCCAACGCTCTTTAGGGTAAGGGTCAACATAATTAGTCCTGCTGATGGCACACCTGCTGTTCCAATTGAAGCCAAAGTAGCTGTCAATACTACAGTAATCTGTTGAGCAAGACTTAGCTCCATTCCATATACCTGTGCTACAAATAATGCACAGACACCTTGATAGAGGGCTGTTCCATCCATATTGATAGTAGCACCTAAAGGTAGGATAAAACTGCTGATCTTATCAGAAACACCTAGATTATCTCTACAGCACTTAGTAGTCACAGGTAAGGTTCCAGAACTACTACAAGTACTAAAAGCAAAGATTTGAGCACTAACAATCCCCTTAAAGAATCTTCTAATACTTAGCTTAGTAAATAGCTTGATGGCCCCACCATAAGTGATGATCCAATGGATTAAACAACCAAGATAGACTGCAATAATTACCTTTAATAATGGCAATAATACACTTAAGCCAAAGGAACCTACCACAGAAGCTATTAATGCCAAAATACCATAAGGGGCAAACTCCATCACTATAGCAGTTAATTTATACATAATCTCAGCAAAGGAATCGAAGAATTTCAAAACAGGTTCTCCTTTATCACCAATTAAAGAAATTGTTACCCCTATAAATAGAGCAAAGACGATAATCTGCAACATATTGCCTTGTTGCAAAGCCACAATAGGATTCTTAGGAACAATATTAATTAAAGTTTGGCTTAATGGAGGTGCATCTTTAGCCTCCATAGCTACCTTACCTACATCTAGCTTCAACCCAAGACCTGGCTGAATAACATTACCTAAGATCAACCCAATAATTACTGCAAAAGCTGTTGTACACAGATAAAAAGCAATGGTCTTGCTCCCAATCCTCCCTAAACTTTTAGGATCTCCTACGCTAGCTGCCCCTACAATTAAGGATGAGAAGACTAGAGGAATAATCACCATCCTGATAAGTCTAATGAATAATTGACCAATAGGCTCAATAACTACAGTCTTTTCACCAAAGATCACCCCGACAATAATTCCTAAAAGTAGACCAATTAAAATCTTAGTATGCAACTCCAACTCATTCCATTTTTTTACTAATATCATTAAGAAACCTCCCTGAAATTTTTAACCTTCTTATTATCTCAATAATTTATCAAATCATAGGTTTATTAAATATATACTGTAACTATCACTATTATATGAATTCGATTATACTCACCACCTTTGTAAAGGTGTAAAGTTAAGATGAAACTTTATAGGTATATAGCGACACTTTAAGTTTTAGCTACGGGTTTTAACCCGTAGTGTGGGTTTTAACCCGTAGTGTAACATGTCATCATCACCACAGGTTGAAACCTGTGGCTAGTAAATTTATCATTATAAAAAGTGTCGTAATATCTCTATATAAGGACAAATTTAAATTCCAGTCTAGAATCACTAACCTATAAAGATTATAAAACCTAAGGAGGTAGGTACCCACTTAGGTTTTTATTAACTCTTATATAAATTTTCAAATTTGATCATGCCACTGCTTTGACATCTTCTTCCTTCTTCTCTTGTTTGACTAAAAATAATGCTAATGCACCAACAGCTGCTAAGATACCAACTATAGTTGAAATTGGACCTTGGATACCAAAACCTTCTGGTGCAATAATAATATAAGAGATAGAGACTGCTGTCATAAAGGTTGCTGGAATAGTAGCAATCCAATGAAATTTGCCATGTTGTAGTAAATAAGCTGCTCCAGCCCATAAAGCAATCATCGCTAAAGTCTGGTTAGACCAAGCGAAATAACGCCAGATAATACTAAAATCCATTTGGGATAAGATAATTCCTACTACAAATAGAGGAATAGCTAACTTAAATCTGTTAGTCTTATCTGTCTGTTCTAGATTAAAGATATCAGCTAAGATCAATCTAGCACTACGAAAAGCAGTATCACCAGAGCTGATTGGTAGAGCCACAACTCCTAACATTGCTAGAATACCACCAGTTATACCTAACATATTATCACTGATGAGCTTAACAATTCCTGCTGGTCCTCCATTTTCAGTCATAGCAGTTGCTAAACCTTCAGTTCCTCCAAAGAAGGTCATTGCTGCCGCTGCCCAAATCAAAGCAATTACACCTTCAGCAATCATCGCACCATAAAATACCTTCCTTCCATCCTTCTCATTTTCTAAACAACGAGCCATTAATGGTGATTGGGTAGCATGAAAGCCACTGATGGCACCACAAGCAATGGTTACAAATAACATTGGCCACATTGGCAATCCACCAGGATGGAGGTTTGTTAAAGTAATCTCTGGAATTTGATAATCTCCAAAGACCAATCCTCCAGCAATTCCAATTGCCATAATTAATAATGAACCACCTAAAATCGGATAAAATTTAGCAATAATCTTATCTACTGGTAATACAGTAGCTAAGAAATAATAAACAATAATAATCGCTAACCAAATATTTAAACTCATTCCAGTCATATTAGCTAATAAGCCTGCTGGACCAGTCATAAATACAGTACCAACTAAGACCAATAAAACGATAGAAAAGAGCCTCATAAATTTACGAGCACCTTCACCTAAATACTCTCCAACAATTTCAGAGATACTTGCTCCTTCATTACGGATAGATAGCATCCCTGCTAAGTAATCATGGACAGCTCCAGCAAAGATAGATCCAAATACTATCCATAAAAATGCTGCCGGTCCAAATAAGGCACCAGCAATTGCTCCAAAGATAGGTCCTAGACCAGCAATATTCAACAACTGAATTAAGAAGACACGCGCCCAATTAATCGGTACAAAATCAACCCCATCTTCTTGTAGATAAGCTGGAGTCTCTTTATCTCCATCGACCCCAAAAATTCCTTCTACCACCTTACCATAAATCACATAACCTACAACTAATGCAACTAATGAGATAATAAAAGATACCATATTGTATCTCCCCCTTTAATTTAGAATGTTAACTGGTTATAGGGGTTATAAACTTATTGCTAACTTACTTAAATTATAGAATAAATTTATAAATTTGATAAGCAATTTACTCTAAATAACAGAAATTAAGGGTTCAATTGCATTATATTACTCTAAGCTGTTTTTTAGATTAATTACATTCATCCATATAATTGTTAAACTAAATTTAAATGTAATATTATTGTGGGGTATTGCAACACTTTAAGTTTTAGCTACGGGTTTTAACCCGTAGTGTAACATGTCATCATCACCACAGGTTGAAACCTGTGGCTAGTAAATTTATCATTATAAAAACTATCGCTTTTTCTCTCTTGAGTTTTACTTTAAAGTTAAGCAATTATATCCCAAATATCTTTTGTAAATCTTTCACTTTAGCACGGCTGACAGGAACCTCCATCTGTCTATCATCACTCATTAAGACCTGATACTTACCTTTAAACCAAGGAATAATCTCTTTAATCTTATTTAGATTGATTAGATAACTACGATGTACCCGCAGAAAATCAGCTTTACTCAATCTATCTTCTAACTCACTTAAAGATAAGTCTATCTGATACTCTTGGTCATAAGTTTTGACATAGACCTTAGAATCATGGGTATACAGAAGAATAATCTCATTATACTCTAACAGCTTTAGATTCCCCTTATTTGTTCTCACAGCCAATTTATCAATTTTAGAGGTTTGAGCTCCATCATCTATCTTCTCTATTAAATCTGTTAACTTCTCCTCTATAGCCTGTTCTTTAAAGTAGAGGGGTTTAATTCTATTTATTAACTTTACAAGCCTCTCTTCTTCATAGGGTTTTAATAAATAGTCAACAGCATTAACTGTAAAGGCATCTAAAGCATACTCATCATAAGCTGTTACAAAGACAACAATCGGCTCTTTTTCTAATCCCATAAGCTCCTTGGCAACTTCTAAGCCAGTCTTTCCTCCCATTTGAATATCTAAAAAGACCAAATCAGGACTCTTTTGCTCAATAAGTTCTAAAGCTTGAATCCCATCCTCTGCTACTGCTACCACTTGAATATCCTCAATCCCTTCTAGTAAAAACTTTAGTTCACTTCTTGCTGGAAATTCATCATCAGCTATTATAGTTCTAATCTTCTTCATTATCTTCCCTCCCTTGAAGTAAATATGGGATTTGAATTCTAACTCTAGTTCCTTCTTGCTGTCGGCTACTAATCTCTAAACCATATTCAGTACCATATATCTTTTGGATTCTCTGCTTAACATTACTTAACCCAATTCCACACCCCTTACCATAACCTGCTTCTATTACACAATTTAGATATTTATCTGGGATTCCTACCCCATTATCTATTATCTCCAAGAACAAATCTTCTTCCTGCTGTCTTGCTTTAACTAAGACCTTTCCTAGACCTACTTTAGATGAGACTCCATGCTTAATAGCATTCTCTACAATCGGCTGTAAAACAAAACTAGGAACTTCACAGTCTAATAATTGCTTAGGAATATCTATCTCAACCTCCAAGTTAGAACCAAAACGCGCTTTCTCTATCTCAACATAATAAAGGGTATATTCTAACTCCTTCTCTAACTTAATTAAACTGTGATTCTCCTTTAGAGTGTGACGAAAGAATTTAGATAATTTAATCAATAACTTTCTTGCTCCCATTGGGTCAGTACGACAAAAAGAGATAATAGTATTTAAAGCATTAAATAAGAAATGAGGGTGAACCTGAGACTGTAAAGCCTTCAATTCAGCCTGAGTAGCTAACTGTGCCTCCTTCTCTAGACTAGATATGTGTAACTGAGTAGATAATAACTCTGAAACCCCTCTAGCTAGCTCTATATCTACTTCTGTAATACTAGCCTCTTCAGATTTATATAGCTTTAATGCTCCAATTACCTCATCCCTTCTCTTTAAAGGTGCAATTACCGCTGACTTAAGCTTACAGTCTTTGACTGGACAACCTAGCTTTTGTTTGTTAGTAGCCACTTTCAACTGACCTTCTACTAAAACTTCTTTAGTAGCCTTAGTCATTATCCCCTCTCCTGCCTGATGGTGATCCATTCCTAACCCATAGTGAGCCAGCACCTTCTTTCGATCAGTAATTGAGACAGCTGCTACCCCACTTATCTCTAAAATAATTTTTGAGGTCTCTAAAGCAGAACTATAATTTAAACCTTCCTTTAAATAGCTAATACTTTTATTAGCAATCTTTAAAGCTTTATATGATTGTAATGCCATCAATTCTTGCCCCTTCTTCATGCTATTATGAAGAACATTGATAAATAATGTAATCCCTAGAGAGTTACTTAAAATCATAGGTAGAGCTATAATTCTTACTAATTCATAGGCTTGACCATATGGATGGCTTAAGACCAAGACCAATCCCATCTCTAAAACTTCTATTATCACTCCTAATAAAAATGCCATGCTTAAAGTGATTTTATCAAAAGGTCGATAGTAATAGATTATTCCACCAATTAACCCTGCTAAAGTGGTAGATAAAGCACAAGCAAAGGCTGTAAATCCACCTAAGAAATAACGATGAAGTCCTCCAATTAGACCAGCCAAAAGTCCTACCAAAGGCCCTCCCAGTAAACCACCGACAACTGCTCCAATAGCTCGAATATTGGCATAAGCATCATGGATATAAATACCTAAATAAGTGCCCAAAATTGATAATAAACCAAAAAATATAATTAAGAAGACCTTAGATTTAATTTTAGCCCTTCTATTGGTTATTTGAGAGAAAATATCAGTCTCCATAATCAACAGTTGGGCTGCCACCGCTATAACTGCCATATTCTTGATCAGATCAAAAAGCAAACTGGCAATTAAATCAGACATGACTACACCCCCTCAAATTATAATATAGATGTCCAACATTAAAAAGAAATTTATTTTTTACTCCCCTCTTAAGACTAAGAGGGGCTGGGGGCGTTGTGAGATTTTAAGAACTTAAACTCACCCCTAACCCCTTTCGGGTCTATTGACCACTTCATGCAAAAACAGCCTCTCTTCATCTCAAGAGAGGGGAAAATTACATTCTAATAATTTAATACCTTTAATTTAATACCTTTAATTTCTTAACTAAAAACTTTAAAAGATAACTTTCAACAACAAATTTACCGAATTTACGCGAATAAAACCAAAAGATCAATTAATCTTTTACTCTTTAATTCGTATTAATTCGCTGCTAATCTTTAGCTTTTGATCTCTAGTCTTTTATTACACTTTTTCTTTGGTGGTTAGGAGTTAGAAATTTAGGTAGTTAGGCAGTTTCTGACCAGCTACCACCCGACCGCCTAAAAATCGCTTTTTCTTTATCTAAAGTAGTCAAATCAATTATTTTGTATTATAATTATATCATATAAAGCTCTTAGATGAGATAGTAGCTAATAAATTATTGAGAAAATAGAAGTCAAATTTAATTATGAGGTTATATGGGGATATTGCGACAGTTTAAGTTTTAGCTACGGGTTTTAACCCGTAGTGTAACATGTCATCATCACCACAGGTTGAAACCTGTGGTTAGTAAATTTATAATTATAAAAGTGTCGTAATATCTCTATTAAGTTTCACTTTAAGCTTAAGCACCTATCATACCTTAAAGATAAGGAGTGAATATTATGCCTGATTTTTGGAGCCATCTTGTTGCAGGAGATTTAATTATAGACAAACTAGAAGAGAATAATTTCAAGGATATTATTAAAGAGAATAGAAGAAGCTACAATCTAGGGTGCCAAGGACCTGACTTCTTCTTTTATAATGATTTTTGGCCTTGGATTAAGAGCAAACGTGGTCCTCAAATTGGATCACAGCTACACCAAACAAATATTAAATCTTTCTTTATAGAGAGTATCAATTACTTAAAAAGTAAGAAAAATAATAAGGAGTTCCCGATACTACTAAGCTATTTTTGTGGTTTTTTAGCTCATTATGCTGTGGATAAGATAGCCCACCCCTTTGTCTTTGCTAAACAGAAAAATTCTGATGAGCATAAGCTTTTAGAGATTAATTTAGATACTTATTTAGTTGAAGAAATCTGGAAAAAAAGGGTCTACAGCCTCTCCCCACTTGATCAAATTGATTTAGGAAATAAGTTACCAGATATAATTATAGATTACTATAATTATATCTTAGATAAAAGTCATAATCATAATTTAAAAATTAAATTAATCAATGATTCTTACCAAGACTTCAAACAAGTAATGAGCTTCTTTTATAGTCCTTATCAGATTAAAAAACTAAGCTTTAAAATATTAAATCCTTTAGTCCCACTCAACCTTGATACTTTAAGCTATCCTACTAAAATAAATTATGAAATCCTATCAGAAGAAGAGTACTTAAAGTTTAAAGAACTGATACTAGAAGGGGTTGAAGAAGGAGTAAGCTTAATAGAGATATTAAAAGGCTACCTCCAAGATGAGCTTGAAAACTCACAGTTAGAGATAGCCTTTCAAGAGATAAATTTTGAAGGGGAGCTTATTAAGTAGCCTCAGCTCTCCCTTGTTCTATGTCAACTCTACTTAACAGGATTATTCCTAAGATAAAGAAGGTAGCTAAGGAGATAATTCCCCATCTACTACTACCAGTCAACTGTCCAACTAAAGCAAAGATAAAAGGACCTGTGATTGCAGCAAACTTACTGGACACACCAAAGAAACCATAGAATTCAGCTGACTTCTCCTTAGGAACCATAATTCCATACAAGGAACGGCTCAATGCCTGTACCCCCCCTTGTACTAAACCAACCATTCCAGCCAAAATCCAAAAATGAAGAGCACTAGTCATAAAATAACCTACGATAGTAATTAATAAATAAACACTAAGTCCGATAATAATTCCCCGTTTTGCCCCTACCCTCTCACCTAATTTACCAAAAAGTAAGGCAAAAGGTATCCCTATAAATTGAGTTAAGACCAAAGCACCAATCAAATCACCCTGTCCGATTCCAATTTCACTACCATAGATTGTAGCCATACGAATAATCGTGCCTACTCCATCATTATAGATCCAAAAGGCAATCAAGAACTTAAATAATTGGCGATATTGTTGTATATTCTTGAAGGTTCTGCCTACTCTAGCAAAACCAACCTTGATATATCTGCTGAATTTGAAGTTCTTCTTTCTTGGAAGCTCAGAAACATTTTTAAAGATAGGAATAGAGAAGATAAACCACCAGATTGCTACAGTTACAAAAGATAATCTAGTAGCCAATAAGCTATCACCTATTCCAAAGATAGTAGGCTTTTTGATCATGATTAAATTTATAACTAACAAAAGCCCCCCACCCAAATAACCAGCAGCATACCCCAAAGAGGAAACATAATCCATCTTCTTAGGAGTTGCAATCTGTGGTAGAAAAGAGTCATAAAAGACATTAGCACCAGAAAAACCAATACTTGTTAAAATGAAATAGAATGATGCCAAAAGGTAGTCGCCTTCACCTATAAAGAATAATAGACCTGTAGTTGTTATCCCTAAATAAGCAAAAAATCTAAGAAAGCTCTTTTTAGAGTTAGAGAAATCAGAGATAGCACCTAAAATTGGCGAGAGTAAAGCAATAATTAACATTCCAATTGTTTGAGTATATCCCCAATAAGATGTAGCCACATTGTCCACTAAGCCTTTTGCAGCTACTGTCCTATAAAATATCGGTAAGACTGTTGCTAAAATAGTTGTAGCAAAGGCTGAATTAGCCCAATCATATAGAACCCAAGAATACACTTGCTTTTTATTTTCCATCAGTTCACCCCATTACAAGATTTGATAAATTATAATTCTAGAAAATTATTGGCTATTCCTTGTTAGCCAAGAGTTCTTAACAGAAATTTAACATTTTTAAAGAGAAAAAAGATTAGGTCATCCCTAATCTTTTTTCTCTTGGTTTGTATTATTTATTAAACTCTTCTTTCCACATCTGATAAGCTATTTCATAATTTGGAACCTGAGGATTAGCAACTAATGCTCTTAGGATATCATCCTTGGTTTGACTGATAGCAGCTTGGGTAGCTAAATTCCGATAATTGGCCTCCTGTTGTAACAGGCTCTTAACCTGTAGAGGAATCTCACCTACCTCTAATGCTCTAATGCTACCGTTAACGAGTGTAGATACCTCCACTATCACCTCATCAGCTATCCCCTCAAGCAGCCCATTATTGGCTATATTTAAAATAAACTCTTCGTTCTTATCATTGGCCATAGCTGCTATCAATGGAACTATCACATCAGAATACCAGATGGCACCTCTTTGGTAGATCAACTCTGGAATCGTTTCTGGACTTTCCTCTAAGGCTTTAGCTATCTCATCACTGGTCTCAATTAACTCTTCTGCTCTTAAGATATCCTTTTCTTTTGCCTTCTCTACCTCTTTACCATGGTGATAATAATATTTCAAATAAGGTAGTGGAATCATCTCCAGATTTTCAATCCATTCTGAATCAATTCCTAGGTCTAAAGAGTCTACCTCTTCAATAACTTCAGCAGTTCTATCCTCACCTCTAATACTTAACTGTTGATACCATCCTAAGTGATTTAAACCAAAGTAATCATATCTAAGCTCTGCTCGATCTACATCTAATATCTTAGCAATCTTATTTAATACCCCTACTGGTAAATCACACAGGCTGATTACATTTACAGTGCTCTCCTGCTCGATTGCTTGTTGGACTATACTGGCTGGATTGGTTAAGTTAATTAAGAGAGCTTCAGGGCAATACTCTTCCATCTGACTTGCCAACTCTAACATTACTGGTACAGTCCGTAATGCATTAGCAAAGCCTCCAGGTCCTACTGTCTCCTCTCCAATAATATCATACTTTAAAGGAAACTCTTCATCATAGGCTCTAGCCTTCATCCCTCCTACCCTGATCTGGCAAAGAACCAATTCAGCGCCCTGCAACGCTTCTTGACGATCTGTTGTATATGTAACCTTGAAATTATACTCTGACTTATCTATCACACTCTGACTTAGTCTAGCTACCTTCTCCAACTTACTGGCAGTTCTACCATTTAAACAGATTTCATCAAAGTCAATCTCCTCTTGATAATTAGCTATTGCATCAAATAAAAGTGGTGTATAGAGTCCACTACCACCAATTACTGTTAATTTTATTCCCATTCTTATTCCTCCTTTGAAAGCTACAGGTTAAAATCTGTGGCTTTCCTAATTATTTAGATGATAACAACTCATCCTGCTTCTTATCTTGTAGATAGACAATCTTAAACTTTGAAGCAACCTTTGCTTGTTGATACTCTTGATACCCTAACTTCGAACACTGATTACAAGAATTATGAGGAATGATAATCGCTCTAATCTTGCCATGTGAAGAAGGATGGGCTAGAGAATCAATCATCATCAACCCTGCACAATCAGCACAGATTTTAATCTTAACACTTTGATTCTCGCTAATATTAGCAGTATCATAATAGATATTTCGAGTAGTAGTATAATAATCCTTACAATTAAATTTCTTTCTAATATCAACCTTATCTTTATTCTCCCAAACTCTCAGTAACCTTTCCACATCTCTTTTAATAGTAGCAGTAATCTTTGGTGACTGCTCTTTAATCGCTGGCTGATAATCTGGTTCTTGAATCTGGCTATAGTCTAAACCTGCCATCGCTAAGATTATACCTACATTGACATAAGGTAGAGCTGATTCAATTGAGTACCCCCCCTGTAAGATAGCTAGATCAGGGTCTAATTTATCATTTAACTTAGCATAGCCTTGGGCAGAAATTCTCATATTGGTCAAAGGGTCACTATAATGATTGTCTTGACCTGCTGCATTAATCAGCAAATCTGGTTTGAAATCATCAAGAATAGGCAAAATCAGATTATCAAGGGCATATAATAACCCTTCATCGGTGGTATTAGGTGGCAGAGGTAAATTAATTGTTCTACCATAAGCACCTGGACCACCTAAATCATCGACAAAACCTGTGCCTGGATATAAGGTTCGTCCATCTTGATGTAAGGAGATATGTAAGACATTGGGATCATTATAATAGATATTCTGAGTTCCATCAGCATGATGAGCATCGGTATCGACAAAGGCAATCTTTAAATCACTACCATATTTGTGCCGTAAATGTTCAACCATGATTGCTTCATTATTAATAGTACAAAATCCCCTAGCACCATGGACTACCTGAAAAGCATGATGTCCTGGTGGTCTAATAATAGCAAAGGCCTTATCTACCTCATCTTCCATCACTAACTCTCCTGCTTTAATAGCTCCCCCTGCTGAAATTAAATGGGGCATAGTCACAATACTATCTATATTAGGAACACAGATATGGGTTCTAGCTACATCCTCCTTGCTAGCAACGATAGGATTATACTCTTCAATACCTTCGATATCTAAAATGCCCTCTTCTAAAATCTGATCTTTGGTATATAAAAGCCTCTCTTCCCGTTCAGGATGTGTCGGGGAGATAGCCCAATCAAAGGCGGGAAAGAAGATTAAACCTAATTTATTCTTAGCATTGATTCTCATCAAAAACCCTCCTTATTTAAAGTTTTTAGTAGTTTTAACGGTTTTAATTATTCATTGTGAATTATTAACTGTGAATTCTCCTTTCCAGCCCTGGTTTAATTTGAGCTATAACTTCAATAATCTGACCAACTGTATTAAAACCACGTATCAGATTAAAAGATTGAGCATTAATAACCTCAATTGAAGCTTCACTCTTAACTCTTTTCTTAAGCTCTACCTTAATAACCTCTTTGGCTTGGTCTAGATTAAAATCAGTATTAACCTGCTTTCTTAGTTCAAATTCAGGAATCTGATAATACCCTTGCGAAGTGTCAGCATAAAGGGTACATTTTTGAGTGATTTGAGCTAGAGCTGCTCCAATAGCATTGGCTACTTGTGACTTTTGAGGTAGCTGATAATCAAGCTTTAAGCTATCTGCTATTTTAGGTGCTAAAGCTTTAGCTGGTCCACCAATCACCACCAAATTATCTACTTTTATCTCTTTAGAACTCAAAAGTTCATTGATAGTATAGACTGCTTGACTATTGAGTTTATTTAAAATCTCTTCAATTTTTAACTTTATCTTCTGGCAGAAGCTATCTAAAATCAACTCTGCAGTCTCCTTTAACGATAAATTAAGCTCTGAAGCTAAAGGCTCTAAGCTATCTTTAGCCAGATTCTTGTCCCCAACTTGGCTTAATCCTAATAGTACCATAGCATCTGTAGGAGTAGGTGCAGGTCCTCCTAAACAAGCTGTAGCTTGTTTTCTTGCTGGTCCAATCTGAATATTACCTTCATTTATTTGAACTAGACTATCTCCTCCACAAGCAATCGATTGACTGAATAACCCTCTAATTAAGGTCCTATAATCATTAATCTCTATCCCCTCGGGATTAAATAATGGTACTCCCTCGATAAATAAGGAGATATCAGTTGTAGTTCCACCAATATCTAGACCAATAGTAGCACCTCTTAGCTTATTAAGACTCAAAATTCCCATAATACTAGCAGCAGGACCAGAATTGATACTCTCAATTGGAACTTTAATAGATTCACTTAAAGGCATTGTTCCCCCATCAGCTTTAAGAATATAAACCTCTTCTTTAAAACCTAATTTAGCTAAACCGACTTTAATCTCTCTAACAAACTCTTTATAATCCTTTTGAATAATACTATTTAAATATGTAGTAGCGACACGGCGCGGATAGTTTAGACTCCCTGCCAATTGATGCCCCAAAGTAATCTCTACTTGGGGATAATTATCTTCAATTAAAGCTTTAATTTGTAGCTCCTGTTTGGGATTTCGATTAGAGAATTTTCCACAGACCCCAAGCTGCTTAACCCCTTTTTTAAACAACTTGCCAATTTTATCCTTTACCTCTTGTAGATTAAGCTCTTTAACCTCTCTACCTCTATGGTCAATCGACCCAGAGACAATTTCAGTATAAGGACTATAACTATAATAAGCAGGATTTAATCCTGGTCCAGGAATTAAGATCAATCCTATCTTGGGATAATTCCCTTCAGTAATTAAATTAGTGGCTAAGGTTGTACTTAAAACAATGCTATCAATCTTTTGGATATCTATATCTGCCATCAACTTTTGGCAATTAGTTAGAATAGTTTGGCTGAGATTATTATGATTAGTGGTAATTTTAGTACTTGTAATTATCTGCTCCTTATCAATTAATACCCCATCAGTATGGGTTCCCCCAATATCAATACCTAATTTCACTTCTAGTCACCTCCAGAATGATTTAGTAAAGATATAATAAAAATAATGCTGATTCTATTAATAGAATCAGCATTATTTTTATTATTATTCTATTAATCAGGATAACCTATTAACTTTAATTTTGCAAGTCTTCTATTAATAATTATCATCCTTATTCTTAGCGTTTAAGAGATCTCTAAAGATAGAAAATCACTTCTACTTTTGATGTCTTCTCTTAATTTCAAGCTCCTTCTTAAATTTCAATCCACTTCTTTGTATCTGACCTAAACCATGCCAATTCCTTTCATCAATCTCAAAGATATTATGGATAGTAGCTATCACCTTTAAATTTCTTTGAGCTTTGATTGCTCTAAGATATAATTTCTCCATCCTATTAATAATCCTCTTTAATATCTTATATAAAATCATAATAATATCATACCTTTCACTAGCAATTAATGCTAGCCACTAGATTTAGTAGATATAAAACATCCTAGAATTTTACTAAGATAATCTAAATTTTCTCTCCCCCCTCAATGAACTTATCTGTTCTCAATTTAATATCCTTTAAAGTAGTTCTTTAACTAATAATATGCTTTAATTCTCATAAATATTAAATCTGAATAATTGAAAAAATTTGATTTAACTCTAAACCCTTGCTTAATTGTTGCTTCATTCAAACAGTTATTGTTTCCACTCCAAAAGCAAAAACTAAAAAAGAAGAATCAACCACAATCGCTAAAAGTATATAATTTTCTTAATACTATAAAAAAGGGCTATAGGTTAAAAAATCCTGTAGCCCTTTCTTCTATAACGTATGATAAATACCCAATATTAAAATCAAATTTAGAGTGTTTTTTATTGTCTTAATTTTACTCGTCACTATCAATCCTTACCCTATCGCCTCAATCTTCTCTAATTCCGCTAACCTCTTATCAATCATCAATAACACTTCTTTGGCATCCTCTTGTTTGGTTATATCATATCTATCAGCATCAATTACAAGTATCTCTGATGCATCATAGTGATTAAAGACCCAATCATCATATCTAGAATGTAAATTTCTCATATAATGCTCTAACTCTGGATTATGGTCAAACTGCTCAAAATCCCTTCCCCGCTTTTCAATTCTATCTTCTATAGTTTCAAAAGAGGCTTGTAAATAGATAAATAGATCTGGAGCTTTTTTGGGCATACCTGCTAACTCTTCCATCATATTATCCAATAAATCGAGATAACAATCAAATTCGGCTTCACTCATATTCCCATCTTCATAATTAATTCTAGCAAATAATGCATCTTCATAGATACTACGGTCTAAGACATTATTTCTATCAATTAAAGCCTCTTTAATTGATTTAAATCTCTTATTTAAGAAATAAATCTGTAAAGCAAAGGCCCATCTTTTCTTATTATGATAAAACTTGTCCAATAGAGGGTTATCATCTACACTCTCATAAAAGACATCACTATCCAAATGATTAGCTATCAGCTCTGCATAAGTTGTCTTCCCTACACCTATCATTCCACCTAGTACAATCACATAATTTCCCCCTTTATTCATTCTCATCCAGCCCCTTTTACGTCAAAATCTATTGATCTAAACTAATAGTATAGGTTCGTGAATCTAGAATAAAATTTAACCATGAAGCTATATAGAGATAGTGGGACACTTTGTGTCGAGTGTGAGTGTGTGTAAAACTTCTTTTTTATTGGGGTTTACTCACACTCACACACCCACTCACGCTAATTTTAAAAGTATCGCAATATCCCCATTAAGTTTCATTTTGAATTCATATACCTATATCGTAATTACTATTATAAGTATCATTATTATTATCTAACAACCTTTAAATTAATCAAGCTCTAGACAAAGAAAAATCCCTTCTCTATAAGAGGGAATTTATTAATGATTTATAATAATCTATTTACAAAGCAATTTAACTTCTAAAGTATCTCCATTATTAGTAAATGTTTTGTTTTTTTATAATCTTAACCAGTTAACATTAAAAAACATCTTCTTTCCTCTAATACTATATTATATTATAACAAAAAGTTCAACAAAAATAAAAAAAAGAGGGAGAGAATAGATAGACTCAACCCACTTTAGCAGAAGAATATTGCCGATTTCTTCAGTAATCACCCAAATTTAAATCAATTAAATTATTAATAACCAGTAAAGACCTTCAACTTTCTTGCTTCTAATGATATCTCTAAGGGTAAATGAGGTCCTTTCTCACCATCTACATCAGAAAAATGGGGATCATAAGTACTATCAGTACATTCAACCTTAAAATAATCATCCTGTAAATAGATGATATTCTTATCATTTAGGTGCTCTCCTTGGAGTATCTTGACAAATAAAGCTGCAATCTCATGTAAAGGTCTTGCTTTAATAGCTACAAATTCTAAAAGCCCATCATCAATAGTAGCTTTAGGAGCCAACTTAGTAAAGCCTCCTGCGCCTTGACTATTCAAGATTAAAAATAGATAGACCTCCTCTTCTAGCATCTCTTCTTTAGTAGTAATTCTTAGAGGAATAGGCTTTAATTTAGGTAATTGCTCAATACCTTTTAAATAATAAGCCATCTTACCTAAGGTATTCTTAAACTTTCTATCAATCTCATGGGAGACAGTTGAAAGCAACCCCCCTGCACAGACATTAATAAAGTATCTCTCATTTACTTTTCCTATATCAACTTGCTTAATATTCCCTTTCACTATAGTATCAAAGCATTCTCTAAATTCAAAGGGCATATTCAAATGGGATGCAAAATCATTGGCAGTCCCAGCAGGTATAATTCCCAAGGGTATATCTATTTTATCCTCTAACATCTTATTGATTACTTCATTAACAGTACCATCACCACCAGCAGCTACTATAGCATCATACTCATCTTCAACAACTCTCTCCAAACCCTTAGGTATATCCCCTGGCTTTAAACTTCTAAATACACTCACCTCATAGCCTGCTCTTTGAAATCTATCGATAAAATCATCTAAAAAATTAGGAAATTTCATATTTCCTGACATAGGATTATAAAGCAGTTTAACCTTTTTCATAACTTCACAACCACCACCTTAGCTTATAATATTAATTTAAATATAATTATATTTATTACTAAAGTTCATCGACTCTATCTTAATATTCTCTAGAAGCTAAATTATTCCTCTAAGATAACCTTCCAAATTCTCTTTAAAATTATCACAATTATCTTGATATCTTGATCCTGTCAATCTCATACTAGAAAAAGGCTATAGAGATTGAAGTTTAAAGATGTCATTATATAGAGATATTACGATACTTTCGTGTTAGGAATCGGGAATCTGGAATCAGTCTGTTTTACTGATAACTGGTTACTGACTCCTGATTCCTAAAAATGTCTCAATATACCCATTAACAATCAATGTTTATTTTAAAATTTAATTAAAATAAAATGTTATATTAACCCAAAATTAATATGCATTTAATCTCTTCTTAAAATAGGTCTGATATATTTGAATTTAGGAATAAAATCAGTCAACTAAAAGGAGGATTATAATGTTTGATAAGAAAGGTACAATTGTATCTGTAGTAGCGCTTTTAGTAGTTTTAGCTATCTTTACTATTAGTACAACCAGTAAAGCATGGTGGATTTTTGGTGAAGATGATAGTCAAAATGACAATATTGAAATCAGTTTTTGGCATGCAATGGGAGGACACAACAAAGAGATAGTCGATACTTTGGTGGAAAAATTTAACCAGCAACATCCTAATATTAAAGTTAGTGCACAATATAAAGGAAGTTATCGAGAAACTTTAAATGCCACAATAGCAGCAACCCAACAAGGTAACCCACCTAGTGTAATTCAATCCTTTGAAATTGGTACTAGACAGAATGTGGATAGTGGAATCTTTATCCCCTTCCAAGATTTAACCAAGAAAGGTGAAATTGATTGGGATGATTTCTTGGACCCTGTCTTAAATTACTATAAAGTAAATGGAAAATTATATTCAATGCCCTTTAACTCTTCAAATGCAGTTCTTTATTACAACAAAAATCTATTTAAAAAAGCTGGGCTAGACCCAGAAAATCCACCAACTACCTTTGCAGAGATTACAGAAGCTAGTCAAAAGTTAGTGGCTAGTGGTGCTAGTAAAGCTGGTATTACTTGGGCCTTACATTCTTGGTTTTATGAGCAATGGATGGCAAATCTTGGTCAAAATCTAGTAAATCAAGAGAACGGACGAGCTGGCTTAGCTGACCAAGCCTATCTTACTAGTAAAAAATCAATTAAAATTATTAAATGGTGGAAACAATTGTATGATCAAGGGCTATGGATTAATCCTGGTATTGAAGCTTGGGCACAAGCTGACCAGAACTTTCTTTCTCAAAGAGCAGCAATGCTGATAACTTCTACCTCTGGAGTTACAGGATTGACCAAATCGGCTAAGGAACAAGGTTTTGAAGTTGGAACTGCTCCAATTCCTATTCCGGCTGATGAGACTAGAAATGGTGTTGTCATTGGTGGAGCATCATTATGGATTGTTAAAAATAAGGATAGAAAAATTGAAAAGGCTGCTAAAGACTTTGTGAAATGGATGAGTTCAACTGAAAATCAGGTTTATTGGCATAAAGCTACAGGCTATTTCCCGATTAGAAAGAGTGCCGTTGAATCATTAAAAGCTGAAGGCTGGTTTAGAGAAAATCCTAACTACCAGACAGCCTTTGACCAATTAGTAGAGACTAAAGATGTTAGAGCAACTCAAGGTGCTTTGGTAGGACGATTTATGGAGCTTAGAACGATAGTAGAAAAGACTGTAGAAAAGATCATTAATGATGAAGCTGGTATAGAAGATGCCTTAAATCAGGCTAACCAAGATATCAATAAATCTCTAAAAGAGTACAATAAATTAATTAAATAATAAGCTTAGGGGATGAAAGTATCCCCTCTTTTTAATTGCAAGATAGATTGGAGTGAGTCAAATGAAAGTAAAATTCCGTAGCAAAACTTTACCATATCTTTTATTATTACCTTCGATAATCGTTTCTCTACTATTCTTATATTACCCCGCCCTAAAGACCTTTGTCTTAAGCTTATATAAGACTGCTTTTATGGGAATGAGAAAGATCTTTGTAGGTGGAAGTAATTTTATAGAACTATTTACTTCAATAGAGTATTTGCAAAGTATCTTAATTAGTTGTTTCTTTGCAGTTGGTGTTGTGGTAATTGGCTTAACTTTATCATTATTTGTTGCTGTCTTATCCAATCAAGATATTAAAGGTGGTCGCTTATATCGCCTAGGCTTTATTTGGCCTTATGCTTTATCTCCAGCAATTGCAGGTGTAATCTGGTTATTTATGTTCAATCCTACAGCTGGAATAATTAACTATCTGACTGATTTATTATGGGGAATCAGCCCTGATTGGATCTCTAATAAACATTTGGCTTTATTAATGGTGATAGGAGCAGCAGTTTGGAAGAATCTCGGGTATAATATCGTCTTTTATCTAGCTGCCTTGCAGAATATTCCTCAAGAGATTTTAGAAGCCGCAGAGATGGATGGAGCAAATAGTCTGCAAAAGTTCTTTCTGATTACCTTTGATTTTCTTAAGCCAACTACATTATTTTTGGTGATAATGAATTTAATCTATTCTTTTTTCGATACCTTTGGCATAATCGATATTTTAACCAAAGGGGGACCAGTCAATGCAACTACTACTATGATTTATAAGTTATATATTGACGCTTTCCAAAACTATAAGACAGGATTTGCTGCAGCACAATCGATTATTTTATTTATAATGGTGATGGGATTGACTATCGCTCAGTTTAAATGGAGTGATAGTAAGATTGATTATGGTTCATAATTTAAAAATTAGGGTGATTGACAGATGAATAAATATTTTATTAAGAAATGGACTAAAATAGTATTAACTCATTTAATCTTATTGACTATGATGCTAATAGTGGCATCTCCTTTGCTCTTTGCTATTATCAAGAGTACCCAATCAATGGGGGAAATCTTTAGCTATCCTCCTAAACTCAGCTTTGGCTCTGCTACCCTCAATAATTATAAAAAGGCTTTACTTGATTATAATCTGGCTAGGCTGATGCTCAATAGCTGTTATATTGCAATTGTCATTACCACATTAAAGATTGTCTTCTCGATTTTGGGGGCTTTTGCTTTTGTATTCTTTGATTTTCGCTATAAGAAGTTATTGTTCTGGCTGATCTTAATTACATTAATGTTACCGATTCCAGTTAGAATAATACCTTTATTTGAATTTATGAAACAGCTAAATTGGGGAGATAGCTTTCTGGCTTTAACAGTTCCATTTCTAGCCAGTGCCACAGGAACCTTCTTATTTAGACAATACTTTATGAGCTTTCCTGACTCTATTGTAGAAGCAGCTAAAGTTGATGGGGTAGGACCCTTAAGATTTCTATTTCAAATTTTGCTTCCTATGTCTTTAAATACTATCGGTGCCTTGGCTGTAATTGAATTTATCTATGTCTGGAATCAATACTTATGGCCATTGATTATTATCTCCTCTAATCAGAAGCAGGTAGTTCAAATCGGTCTGAAATCATTAATAGGAACAGGAGACCAAGGAACAGATTGGGCTGTGGTCATGGCTGGTGCTGTGATTACCTTATTACCTCCATTAATAATCTTTATCTTACTCCAAGAACAATTTATGAAGGGTTTTGCTTTAAGTGAGAATAAATAAACAATATTGTAATAGTAAAACTTCATAAGTATATAGAACAAAAAAAGAAATTAAATAATTAGCCCCAAATTTTGACCAATATATAACTATAAATGATAGGTAAACAATTAAAGTTGAAAAGCTAGATCTAATCACTTATATAAAAATTAATGGACCTAAAATTAGGTCCATTAATTTAAAAGTCCCAAACTATAGGTTTAGACTTTTTATCACCTTTATTATCTTTAGCACTTTTTCTTATACTATCCTTTTTCTCAACTACTGGCTCACTCTCTGGTACTTCTTCTACCTCTTTAGGCTCTTCTGCTAACTTCTCTATATTATCATTATTGTTACTATTATTATCATCATTATTATCCTCAATTATCTCTTTGTTAATATCATCAACTTCATCTATAGTTTTTACTGCTACCTCTTGACATTCACCACTAATATCTTTAAAATCAGCTTCAGTTGATAGCCTATTCTCTAAATCCATCTCCATAAATCTCTTGCCTGTTGTTGTTAACTCTAAATAGACTCTTCTCCCCTCTTGATTAGCTTTAAGAAAGAACCTCTCCTCTAATTCATTGATTACCTTATTCATTCTATACTTACCTAATTTAGTAGCCTCCCATAAATCCCGCAAAGTTATCTCCTTATTACTAGTAAATAAATCTAAAGAACTTCTTAAGGTATTAACAGACTCATCTGATAGTCCAGCTGCTAAGACCTTAATACAGTCATCACATAATCTCATACTATCCCTCCTTTCTATATAAAATATATTTAAAAATAAGAGAAAGTATACACAACTATCAAATTAGACTCAGGAAGCTACTAAAAACAATCAACATTATAAAGCTAAATTATTCTGTTGATAGTAGTAGATAATATAGTGGTAGTGCAACACTTTCGTGTTAGGAATCGGGAATCTGGGATCAGTCTGTTTTACTGATAACTGGTTCCTGAATCCTGATTCCTAAAAGTGTCGCACTATTCCCATAAACCCTACTATCCAATTAAACTTCCAGACAATTATCCTAAATGTAAATGAAAATGAATATAACTAATAATAAATCTTTTATGAAGGAGAGCTAGAGATAATCTAGAATAACTAGGTAGTAATAACCTTATCTAGAGGAGTGTAGTATATGAAACAGATAGAACGAACAAAAATAGGAAATAAAATAGGGAGAGTCACAATCTTTTGGAATATAATGTTATCATTTCTAAAATTACTAGCAGGTATTATTGGAAAGAGTAATGCCATGGTAGCCGATGGAATCCACTCATTATCTGACATTATCAGTACAGTGGCTGTTATGATTGGTTTACATATAGCTCAAAAACCAGAAGATGAAGACCATCCCTATGGTCATGAAAAAATGGAGCCAGTTATTGCAAAAATTCTAGCAACAATTTTATTTATTACTGCATTAGGTATCGGCTATGAAGGAATCCAGAAAATTAAATCAGGTACTTATCAGACTCCAGGGATGATTGCCTTGTATGCTGCTATCTTATCTATCATCATAAAAGAATGGATGTATAGATATACTATTAAAGGTGCTAAGAAGTTAGATAGCTCAGCATTATTGGCAGATGCTTGGCATCATCGTTCTGATGTCTTTTCATCAGTGGGGACACTTATTGCAATTGCAGGGGCTAGATTGGGGTATCAGATATTAGATCCTATCGCTTCACTGATTATTTCTCTTTTAATCATCAAGGTATCCTTTGAGATTTATAAACAGTCTATCAATCAACTTGTTGATTATGCTGGTGATAAGAACACTATCGAACAGATTAGAACTGATATCTCTACAGTTAACGGAGTTATGAGGATAAATAATCTAAAGACCCGGGTACATGCCAATAAGATTTATGTAGATGTAGCAATCGCTGTTGATGGTAACCTATCAGTGATAGAGGGGCATCAAATTGCTAGAAAGGTACATGATAAGATCGAAAATAATAAGGGTTATAAGGTAAAGCACTGTATGGTTCATGTTGATCCTTATCAACTAGCCGACAAGAATTAATCAACTACAGCTTATTTGAGTCAACTAACCTTGATAATTTAAGCAAAAATGAATATAATTAAATATCTACTAAAAATATTGAAAGGGAGAATCAAATGAATAACAGAGAAAAATCTATAAATAGTGAGGAAATTACCAATGCTATTTTACATGGAATTGGTCTAGGCTTAGCTATTGCTGCCCTTGTAGTCTTAGTTGTCCTAGCTAGTATCTTTGGAGATGTATGGTATATAGTCAGCTTTAGTATTTATGGTTCTACATTGATCATACTCTATCTTTCTTCTACTCTTTATCACAGTTTTCCTAAAGGTAAAGTAAAGGATATCTTCCGTATCTTTGACCATGCCTCAATCTACTTACTGATTGCAGGGACTTATACCCCTTTGACCTTAATCTCTCTCAGAGGATCCTTAGGGTGGACTATCTTTGGAATCGTATGGGGAATAACTGTCTTAGGGATCGTTTATAAAATCTTTTGGATTGAACGCTTTAAAATATTTTCAACAGTCTTATATATAATCATGGGCTGGCTGGTTATCTTTGCGATTAAGCCCTTATTAGCAGTTTTAAATATGACCAGTATAGTCTTTCTAGTACTAGGAGGAGTTCTCTACACTGTAGGGACAATCTTCTATGCTTGGGATAAGATGAAGTACAATCATGCTATTTGGCATCTTTTTGTTTTAGGTGGTAGTATCTGCCACTTCTTTACTGTATTATTCTTATTACCCCACTAAGATAGCCTTTGGCGTTAGCAGAACTTAATAATACATTTACAATTTAAATAAAAGGGGCTGTCTCAGAATAGTTTTTAAAAACTATTCTGAGACAGCTAAAAAACCTCCATATGGAGGTTTTTTGCTTTAAATATTTATTTATTGAATTT
>NZ_JBSQYM010000031.1:0-21470 GCF_055140805.1 Orenia sp. | reverse complement strand
AAACATTTCTTTGCAACGAATCTCTCGAATTAACGCGAATTTAGATCAAGAACTTTTAAATCTTTAATTTAGTCTTTTAATCTCTAATTCGTGGGATTCACGTTAATTCGTTGCTACTAATCTTAGCTTTTTAAATATATTTTAAACTTTAATTTCTATTTTTTCTTGTAACTAAGATTATCTTTAATCACAAAGTTTGTTGTTGAACCAATTAAATTAAAGGAATAAGCAATCTAAGACTTTTAAATTTATTCCTCTAAATAATTAAAAAGAACACTATTTATAAATCTGTTTTAACCATTCTACTTCTCTCTCTAAACCTTCCCTTAGCCCTATATGAGGTTCATATCCTAATATTTCTCTAATTTTAGTCTCATCAGCTTCTGTATGCTTAACATCACCTTTAGCTACAGCCTTATATTCCTTCTCTACCTCTTGACCTATTATATCTTCCATTATGGCAATAGTCTCATTTAAAGTTACTCTATCACCTGCACCACCAACATTGAAGATTTCTCCTGCTATATCACTTTCAGCCACTAAGATATTAGCTTGTACTACATCACCTACATAGGTAAAGTTACGTGATTGTTCACCATCCCCAAAGATAGTAATCTTCCCACCAGTTAAAATCCCTTTAATAAAGATATGAAAAGCCATATCAGGACGATGTCTCTCCCCAAAGACAGTAAAATATCGTAAAGATACTGTCGGTACTCCGAAGTTCTTCCAATATAAATAGCATAAGTTCTCTGCTGCTAATTTAGATACTCCATATGGTGAGACTGGTTGTAGCTTATTACTCTCTTGCATTGGTAATTGATCTGTATCACCATAAACTGAAGATGATGAAGCATAAACAAATTTCTTAATACTTGACTTCTTAGCAGCTTCCAATAATTGTTGAGTAGCTCTAATATTATTGTCAGTATAAATATCAAAACTCTTACCCCAACTGGCTCTTACTCCGGCTTGAGCAGCTTGATGAAAGACATAGTCTACATCTGCTAATAACTCTACTAAATCAAGATTCAAAATATCTTCTTCTATGAAAGTAAAGTTTTTATGCTCTTTAAAGAAGCTTAAATTCTTCTCTTTTAAATCACGAGAATAATAATCAGTAAAACAATCTATACCTATCACTTCATAACCTTCATTGAGTAATCTTTCTGCCAAATTAGAACCAATAAATCCTGCTGACCCAGTTACTAATGCTTTCATTTTTAATTTCCCCCTTGTAATTTCATATATGATTTTATTATTAAACTTTTAATATTTTTTCCTCTATATCATCAATCATTTTTTTAAATGAAAACTCATTCTGTGCCATTTCAGATGCTCGTCTACCCATCTTATCTCTATCTTGATTATTAATCATCTTAATTATTTTTTGAGCAATATCATCTGGATTTTTATTTTCAGCTAAATAGCCAGTCTCTCCATCGACTATAAATTCTGGTAAACTTGTAGAATCAGTAGCTACTATTGGAACTCCCGACATCATTCCCTCTAATATTACCCAAGGACACCCTTCATAAATAGCAGTATGAACCATAAAATCTATCTGCTTAAGAATAGACGGTATATCTTGTCTAAACCCAGCAAAGATAACTTTATCCTTTATTTTCAATTCTTTAATTCTCTCTCTGAATAAATTTTCCTTTCCTCCACTTCCTACTAATAAAACTTTAATATTATTAAATTCTTTTAATACCTGTGGCAATGCTTCTATTAAATAATGTTGTGCCTTCTGCCTGCATAACCTACCAATATTTCCAATTATTAATTCATCCTCTTTAATATTAAATTCTCTTCTAATATCTGTTTTTATATTAGGATTAAAAAAATCCTTTACCTTAACTCCGTTATAGATTAATTTCATTTTCTCCTTAGATAAGTAATCAGAAGAAATCTCTTTCAAACTCTCAGTTCTAGTTATTTTAGAAATAAACATTAAATCTGTAACACAATATTTTAAAAATAATCTATTATAAAATCTATTGTTAATAGGCTTTGCTAAAGCTCTTCTATAAATAACTTTATTTATCTTGGCTATTTTAGCAGCAACAGAAACATATTTAAAATGAGAAGACTGACAAAAGAAAATAGCATCTATCTTTCTTTTCTTTAGATATTTAACCAACCAAAATACTCTATATGGATTCATAAAAGTTCCATTCTTTATATGCTTAATTTCACCAACTATAAGTCCAACTTCTCTACATTTTTTATAAAATGGTTTATCTTTAACTGCTAAAATAAAAACATTATACCCTCTATTCTGCAATTCAATAGCTGTTTTATAATGCCACCCTTCTACCCCTCCCCAACCACTACCACTATTTATAAATAAAATATTCTTATTATCCATCCAGCCTCTCTCCCTATTTACTTTAACTGTAATTTATTTAGATGATTTTAAATAAATTTCTAATGATGCCAATAAAATTAATGCCTTAGAATGATCATACTTTTGACTTTGGTGTTCATTCCATATCTTATCAAAATCAATCCAATTTATTATTTTTCGCTGTTTAAGATCTTGCATATTATTATATATGATATTTTTTAAGTCTTTACGCTTAATTAGACCTTCTTTGAAGTCAATATAATTTATCCCAGGCCTTCTTACCCAAGGACTGCTGGGCAATACTTTATGCAAAGATGAACGCCAATGCCATAATAATTTCTGAACTCCTTTTCTCCATTGAGGTGCTTCAAGAGGTAAACCAAAATTATTTGCAGTAGGTAAAGAAAATAAATCTGGGTAAGCTTTTTGTAAAATTTTTTTATATAGATATTCATCATTGCGATATTTCTGAGGGATAGATAAAATAAAGTTAACCCATTCTTGATCTAAAAAAGGAGTTTTGTAGTTATAATCATCAGATAAAACAATTGGTTTAATAGCAGCTTCTTGTCTAATAGAAAAATCTAATTGTTCAATATAGCTTATCTCTTTATTCAATAATGGTTCTTGAGGCAAGATATCTTTTGGATTAAAAGATTTTGGTGTTAACTTAATAGATTTAGAAAAACGATTCTTATAAATAAACTTATCTAAAGCATCTTCCCAAAAATTAGTATCATAACTATGACTTCCTGCCAAGGGATCTCCCATAAACCCACTCCAGTATACCACATCTTTACCAAATTTATTACGGATAAGATAATTATAAAATGAGTCAATTAAGTACGTCCAATTATTTGTTGTTTGAGCAACCTCTTCCAGAGAACTCTGATCTAACTCAACTTCAGTCAAATCAATTACTTCATATTTAACGCCAGCTTGTTGGGCAATATACTTACCTAAATCATAATCAAAAGTTGTTGGTGTTCCAAATGTAACAGTGATAATCTCTTCTTTTAAACCTAAATCAATCAAACCTGCCAAAATAGCTCTAGAATCAAGACCACCACTAAGAGGAACTATGTTTAAATAACCTTCTTCAATATTATTAGCTATTGAGCTTTTAAAACTCTTTATTCCTTTTTCAATTAATAATGCTTCATCGTAAATATTAATTTTTGGTTTTTTAGAATTAATACCAAATTTAGCCCATGACTTAGATTCTAAATCAGTACAAAATTTTGGTAAATAACCAAAGTGTAAATATGCCAATATTTGATCTTCATTCCTCATATAAAATCTCCTTTTTGCATTTTTAATTATATAGAATATAAAAAATTCAAACTAATTTATCCAAATTAAAGAGTAAAGATCTATCAATTACTTATCAAAATTTTATATTAAATATTAAATTTTAAAATAATCTATATAAAGATTTATATATTTATTAGCAATTTCATCCCATGAAAATTCACTTAGTAATCTTTCATTTACTGAAAATTCTTTTCTATCTTCTTTTTCAATCCTTTTAATAATATTTAAGACTTGTTTATTAAATTTATCTTGATTTAAATCTACATAATGTATGTTTTTGGGTTCTCCATAAACTTCCTTATATACAGGTAAATTACTACAAATAATCTCTTTATTTAATGCATGAGCTTCTAAAATAGAAATAGCAAAGGTATCATCCTTAGCTGGTCGAACAAGAATATCACATCTAGCTACCTCATCTAAATATTTTTCATGATTCATATAACCCAAATATCTGATATTATCTATATACTTCAACTTACTTCCACCACATATTCTTATCTGAAAGTTTGGATAAGCTTCTAATAAAAAATGGTTTAATCTTAAAACATAATCATATCCTTTATTTCTCCTCTGACCTGCTGGAAATAATATTTTTAATCTTTCTTGATCTCCATAATTAATATCTTTCAACCTATCTATATTCATATCAACTCCATTATAAATTGTATGAATCTCTTTACTAAAATAACTTTGCCAGCACATCTTTGCATCATATGAAACAGCAGTATATATATCAAAAAAATCATTTTCTATAATATACTTCTTATATCTATTCATTTTATCCCCATGCCATGTATAACATGATTTAATATGATTATTCTTTAAGAAATTATGAACTAATAAATAAGTTTCTAAGGTTCTATACATATGAACATGTACAAAGTCCGGGTTAAATTCGCTAATTGCATTAATAATTCTATCTTTATACTTATGTTTTAAATGAGGTTTATTAATCTTGAAAATTTTTTTATAACGTCTACTTAGCCTTAATACTTTGTCTAACCCTTTCATTATAGAACTATGAAATTCTAAATTATGAGGACCATAACAAAAGATTTCTATGTTGTTTTCATTCCCTAAATGATTATAATAATTAACTATCTCCTGATTAACAATTAGTTGTAATTCTATATCAGAATTCTTAGCCATATTTTTTAACAAATAGTAAACAACACTCTCGGCACCACTAAAAGCACTAGAACTTAACATAAGTGTTACTCTCATAGCTACCACCTCTAATTATCAATTGAAATCATTCTATATATATCCATCATTTTTTGATGATTTTTCTCTTTAGTATAATCCAACATTTTCTCTCTTGCTACCTTAGCCATCTTAGCTCTTATATGCTGATCTTCCAACTTTCTTATATAAGTTACTAATTGTGTAATATTATCGGCAGAATCAAGTACAAAGCCATTTTCACTATAATCAACTATACCTGAAGCACCATTACTTTTAGTGGTGATCAATGGCAATCCAGATGCCATTGCTTCTAGAGAAACATTAGCACAGGGATCATAAATTGAGGGAAACACAAAAACATCTCCTGCAACATAATATTTCTCAACTTCAGAACTAGGTCCTACAAATATAACCCTTGATAGCACTCCTAATTTTTCAGCCATTTTCTTAAATCTATCTATCTTCCCTTTACCTACTACTAATAGTTTAGCCTGTTCTACTTTTTTAATGGCTTCTAATACATACTGTAACCCTTTTCTTTTAAATCCCGTCCCTAAAAATAATAAAACAAAATCATCCTCGTCCAAACCATGTTTCTTTCTAATCGATTTTCTATATTTATTCTGATTATCAGGATTAAATTTCTCGATATCTACACCATTATGATTAACAATAATATCATTTTCTGGGATACCATATTTTTCTATGATATCATCCTTAACCATTTGAGATACGGCTACTATTTTTTGATAATTCCCTTCTTCAAAATCCTCTGCTTCATAATATCTAGTTAGAGAATCATTTATAGATAGCTTATATTCAACTTTCTTCTTTAATTTATATAAAGGATTATTTATACTGTTCATTAATCTTTCAATATAAATATCATGGCATCCTCCACCAACTCTAATTACATCGCCAAAACCAACCCGAGAAAAGGTCTGGATAATATCAAAATCATACTTCTGTACTTCTCTATAAGCATTTTTAGCAAATATATATTTAGCAATTCCTAAATGCTTCCCCCAGGATGAAATTTTATGGAAATTAATGCTTTTATCTGCGACTTTTTGATCCCATGAACCGGTAAAGACATGTACTTCATGCCCCTGTTCAACAAGAAAATTCGATAAACCCACCATATACCTCTCTGTTCCACCATGGGTAGTATACTTCTTATGAACTAAAGCTACTTTCACACTATCACTTCCTTATCAATCTACTCCTAAATACTTTTGATAAAATCTATTATCTTCTCTCCTCTTCTTTCAAGTAATAATTCTTTTGACCTGTTAAAAATATTATTTGAGTATTTATTAAAGATATCAGGAGATGAATTCAAATGATTAATACATTTTACTAACTCTTCTCTATTTCCTGGCTCAAAAAAAAGGCCACATTTATCAGTAACTACTTCTTTAACAGTTGGTAAATCAGCTCCAATTACAGGAATGCCATGTGAGAAATAGTTAAATATCTTAGTAGGGCAGGTTAAATATCTAGTATGGAAATCATCACGCAAGGGAACTAAACCAATCTTTATCTGCTTTAAATACTTCTCGACTTTATCTCTATCTACCCACCCTGTAATTTTAACTCTATTTTCAATTCCCAACTCCTTGGCTAAATCTTGATACTCTTTTATTCTATGAGACCTTCCACCAACAATTAAGAGCTTTAAATCTTTATACTCAATATCTTTTAGGGCATAAAATAAATCTTTTACTCCTTTACTCTCATATAAAGAACCTATATATCCTATATACTCTTTCTCCCACAAATTATCTTGCTTAACAAACTCATTAAATCCATATGTAATAACAGAATAATTTTGCTCAGGTATGTATTTCTTGTATAAATCTTTAATTACACTTTGATGACAAATAACACCATCAATTTTTGGTAAAAACCACCTTTGAAACCTAGTTTCTTTTTTTCTCTTTCCTACTTCACCTTTTAATTCAGGATCTAAATAAAAAGTATGAGCCTCATACAAAATTTTAATATTATATAACTTTTTTAATAAATAAGCATATGGTAAAAAATTAACTGTTCTAGTAACAATAGCATCTATCTTATTCTCTTGGTTTAATTTCTTAATCATTTTGAAGGCTTTGATATAAAACTTAGTAGTTTTACTAAACAGAGTCTTATTATCTATTAACTTTACCCTAAAATTTTCTAATGGTTTTAACATAAAATAATTTTCTAGAACTTCATTAAAATCCTTTTCAGTATTTTTAGCAATTATCAAATCAATATTATTATTTTCATCTGCTTTAGCCATCCCATAACTTGTATAGGTTGAAAAGCTGATTCCAGCTTTTTCACTAGGCCAATCTCTAGCATACACATAAACTATATTCAAATCTTATCCCCCTCATAAATTAATAATATCCTCTACAAAAACAATCTTAAATCATCATTTTGAGCCACTAAATCTCTTTTACCCCATTTAATTAATCTATCACTTGTTTTCTTGCTGATATAAGTAATTGTGTTAGATGAATTAACATTTAATCCATATTCTTTTATAAACTCTTTAAAGAATAATCGCCGATCAGCACAGCTTAATCTTTGATTATTCATTTTATCCAATCCAGAGTAAGAATGGGCATTAAAATCAACTAGATTTTTAACAACTAACTTCCACGGCAAGTAAGGAAGTTGACGTATATTGTCCATATCTACTAAAGATAATTTAAATTTACCTTCAGTAAATTTAACTAATATTCCTGGCAAATTAGGGTCACCATTTATAAATTTATTCTTATAAATGGTAGCCCATAATTTAGCCAATCCTCTTATTATATCTTCTTTTAATTCTTGAGTATAGCTTCCATTAGCTATATATTCTTGCAGATCTTCCCCTGCAAATTCTTTAGTAATAAATAAACTATCCTTTGTTATCAAATCTTTTTTATAAATAATTACTCCAATAGGATTTGCTACAGAGATTCCTGATTCTAACAACTTAATAGACATATCATAAGCTCTGACCCCTTCAGGAGCCCTAAATATATTCTTAATCCTCTTCTTCAATTGCCGATAATAATATCTTTTTAAATAATATCTTTCTCCATCAATATCCAAACTAAAAACTTGACGACCTTTAGCACCTTTAACTAATTTAAGATTATCTACATTATTAGTACTACCTTTAAGAAGGCTTACTCCAACCTTTAAAATCTCAGATTCAACTGGACCTTGAGAATAAACCTGTATTTCCTTACTATATTTCTGTCTAAAATAATTCATATAAGTTTCTATCCTCCATAATAACATTACACTCTAAATCATAAAATACTATCATTCTCCCATTCACCATTTTCAATTATAACTGTTGACAACCCAATAATAAACCACATTGTTCTCGCCACTACAGCCCTATCAAAGTTGGTCTCAGTCAATCCTTGAATAATAAAAACTCCAATTACTGCTCCCCAGGTAGCTAATATAAATAACCCATAATTGTTATCCTTAATTTTACAATAATTATTATATAGATATTTTAGAATCGAATATAATAAATAGATTAATCCACAAAACCCAATAATTCCAGCTTCAGCTAATAGATGTAAAAATGTGTTGTGGGCATGAGAGTTAGCTACAGTATGTGGCTGTTTATAACTAGACATATATACCTCTCTAAAGTTCCCTAGTCCTATTCCATTAATTGGATAATCTTTAAATATTAAAATAGCACCTTTCCAGAGAGCTATTCTTCCTAAATTACTTCTATTACTTTCTACATTTGTAATACTATGAATTCTATCTTTTATATCCTTTGGAGCAAAAGATATAACAAGAGTTATTAGTAGTATTAATACAATAATGCATTTTTTACTACGCAACCAAAATATAATAGAACTAGCCCCTATAAACCCTAGCCAAGCTCCTCTACTTTCATTATAAATAAAGGTTATTAATAGAATGGGTATTAAGAAAAAATTTTTTACTTTATTATTAAAACTTCCCTCTCCAAATAATAAATATATTATAGCAAATAATAAATATATCAAAATTAATGCTCCAAAATCTAAGGCCATAAAAGTAGACTCAATTCTACTAACACCTAAATGATAATGCTGCCAGATAAGACCATATAAAGATGAAATAATAATAGAAATAACAGCTAACCCAAATAATCGCTTAACATACTTTAGGTCAGAAATACTAGTGATAATTATATTATAAAGAAGAAACAACAATATATAGTTCTCTAAATCCGCCAGACTCTCCTTTAAGTTGTAAGTACCTATAAAAGAGATTAATATTGTAGATAAAAATATAATAATTCCTCTGTTTACTTGATTCAAATTAAATTTAACATCTTTTATAAGTAAAACCTTAGTTATCCACCCTATAAAAGCCAATCCAAAGCCTATACTAGAGCCTGCTATAGAGATAGCTGAACTAAACATCATCAACATTAAACCTGCCAAGATTAATTTATCCAAATAATTAGTTATTATAGCCTTATAAGTCAAAAGAAAAACCTCTTTCGCTAATTTTTATTCTTCTTAAAAATACTTCTCAACTTTTTCTTATAATCAATAAATTTTCTTCTCCTATCTCTCAGCCTAATCATTAGATTTAATAAGTTTTGATAATTACTAGGGTCATAATTTCTTATAAATATCTTTTGCTCTTCTGAACTTAGTTTAAACCTAACCAAATCTTTAACTCTAGTTTTAGTATTTACACTCTTCTTTATTCTTCCTCTATTTAAATCTATATAATAAAACTTAGGACTTGTATCAATATTCCTAAGTAAAATATTACCTGCATGTAGATCATTATGGACTATACCTGCATCATGCATCCGTTTAATATCTTCAGCAATTTGAGGCAACCAATCCTTAACCTGAGCTCTTAAAGGATGTCTCTTATCTTTAATAATATCTAATAAATTATAATCATAATCAACATATTCGGTAACAAAGTAACTATAAATTATTTTATTAAAACTTCCCCTTTCTTCTATAACCGCTACTGGCTTAGGAGTATTGAGCTTAACCTCTTCTAAAGCTAAAGCTATTTTTAAAGACCTAACAGCCTTTGATTTAAGTAATCTAAAACGGAGTTTATCATAGTTTCGGGTCAACTTAAATTTCTTAATTGCTATATTTTGTTGAATTCCTAAATCTTGATTAGCAGAAATTTCAGTCAGCATATTTCGTTTATCATAAAAAATATTTCCATCTCGAAAATCCTTATCCAAATTCCTAATATAATTTCTAAAGGCATAATTATCCCACTGATCATCAATCCATAGCAACTCATCTTTTGAATCTATAAGATAATTTATATTTTGAATTCTTCTAGATAATTTTAATGACATCTTATATCTCACCCCCTTAGCATTAATTAGGAATCTAATAAAAGAATTATCTTAAATATAAATCTTCTAATTCCGTAATCTTATCCTTAAAATCAAATTTTTTATTAATTAAGTCTTTAGCCGTCTGTCCCATTTTATTCTTATTAGATTCTTCAATCATTTTAACAGTCTGCTTAGCAATATCATAGACATCTTGACTTTCAGCTAAATAACCAGTCTTCCCTTCTAATACAAGTTCAACTACAGAACTTATGTTAGTAGCAACAACAGGAGTAGCTACTGCCATTGCCTCTAGTATTATATTGGGACATCCCTCCCACAAAGCAGTATGCACTAAAAAATCAACTTGAGCCAAAATATTATAAATATCATCTCTAAAGCCTGTAAAAATAATATAATCATCCAAGTTAAAGCTCTTAACCTCTTCTTTTAATTTATTCTCTAAATCTCCTTTTCCAATAACTAAAACCTTAAATTCTTTCACTTCTCGTCTTATCAAATCTACTGCCTTAATCAAATATTTATGACCTTTTTGTTCTGTTAGCCTACCTATGTTAGCTATTATAGGTATATTATCTTCTAGGTCAAACTCTTTTCTAATATTAAAAGTAGTATCTAGCTTATCTTGTATATTATCTAACTTAATACCATTATAGATTATTTTAATTTTATCCTCATTTAACCATTCTGATGTATTCTCCAAAACCATTCTTTTTATTGTACAAGAATTAGCAATAATATCTGTAACACAATCTTTAAGCAATAATTTAGTATAAAATCTATTCTTTATAGGAATAGCAAGCCCTCTTCTATAAATAATTTTATCTACTCCTGCTAACTTCCCAGCTAAGGCACCAAATTTTAAATCTTGAGAGAGATTTAAAAATATAACATCTATCTTCTCTTTCTTTAAATAATTGGCAAAAGAAAATAATTTAGCTAAATTTAATACCGATAAGCTCCCTTTGACTAAAACTTTCTTAGTCGTTATACCTTCTTTTTCAGCACGGTGATACAATTCACTTTCTGGAACACTAGCAATAGTCACTTCATATCCCCTCTTATGAAGTTCAGTAGCTGTCTCAAAGGTCCACTTTTCTCCTCCACCCCAAGCTACACAAGTATTTAAAAAAGTATCTTTTTCATCATTTTTCTCTCCCTGACTTAAATTGATTCTTCTCCCAAAGTTTAATATACTTTAAAAATTGATAGTAAGATGACAAAATCGATAATATAAAACCTTGAGTTCCTAATAAAAAACCCCTTTTTAAAATAAATTTTTTAATGAACTCTATTATAGGTCTTAAGATAATATAAGTTATTCCTTTCTTCTTTCCTGCTTTATATTTTTTATCAGCATCAAGGGTAGTATAATGATTAATCTTACTTAAGTAATGCTTCAAATCACGATAAGTATAATGGATCAGAGCGTTATTTAATTTATCTATTCTTCCTTCTATCTCGACACCTTCATGGACTAAACCACTATATCTATTATTAGATTTAAATAATCGAAGAGTATAATCTGGATACCATCCACAATATTTAATCCACTTACCTAAAAAATAATTTTTCCTAGGGATTTTATAACCTTCTGCTTGTAGGCTCTTTAGCTTGTCTACAATTTCCTCTTTCAAATTTGGAGTAACCCTCTCATCAGCATCTACTACTAAAACCCACTCTGAGTTAATCTGTTCTAATCCATAATTACGTTGTGAAGCAAAATCATCAAAATTTCTTTGATAAACCTGCTGGGTATATTTTTTAGCTAAATTAATAGTATTATCATTACTATAGGAATCTATCACAACTATATCATCAATCCAATTAAGGGTTTCTAAACATTCTTCAATATTATCTTCTTCATTATAGGTTAAGATTAATGCCCCAAGATTATCCATTATATGCCCTCCTTTTCTCAGATAATAATAAAAATCAAGATAAATATTAGAACAGTTTATCTCTTACTTTGGCTCTTCCACGAATTTTGTGAAAATACTATATTTAAATTATTTTAAATATTTTTTGCAACGAATCTTTCGAATTGAAGCGAATTTAGGTCAAGAGCTTTTAAATCTTTAATTTAATCATTTAATATTTAATTCGTGCAATTCGCGTTAATTTGTTGCCACTAATTTTAGTCTTTAAATATATTTTAAACTTGAATTTTTATATTTTTCTTGTAACTCAGATTTCTTTAATTAAAAAGTTCGTTGTTGAATTCTTATTTTTAATCATTAGATAAAATATCATAATATACCTCTTCAGTCTTATTTATCATAGTTTCTATTGTATAATTATTTAAAACTCGCTGATACCCCGCTTCTCCCATATCAGTCCTTAAGCTAGATTCTTGTGCTAATTGCTTAATCTTCTCTGCAAAAACATCAGCCTCTATAGGAAGTAAAAAACCAGTCTTCCCATCTTCAATAACTTCCTTTAAACCACCTACCCTTGTAGCTAAAACCACTTTCTTCATCGCCATAGCTTCAATAGCTACTATTCCAAAAGCCTCTTGCTTAGAAGGAATAATTAATATATCTAAAATGTCCATTATCGCTGGAATATCTTCACGAAAACCTGTTAAATGGACTTGATTCTTTAAATTAGATTTTCTAACCATCTCTTCTAACTTGCTTTTATAATGTTTATTGGGGCTATTATCTTGACCCACAATCAAATACTTAATATTAGATATTTGATTTTTTAGTTTAGATGCTATTTCTATAATAAATTCTTGATTTTTATTCTTTCCTAACCTACCAATTGCCCCCACTACTACATCATTATTTTGAATATTAAACTCTTGTTTTAAATACTTATGATTGAATCTATTATAATTAAACTCATTAAGGTCAACACCATTATAAATCAATTCCAATTTATCTAAAGGTATTTTGTTTTCTTTAATTAAAATTTCTCTAACTTCATTGGAGACCACGATAATTTTACTGATCTTCTTATATAAATAATGATGAACATAAGTCTTTCCTAAAGATTTTAGAATATGCCTAGTAATAACAACCTTAGCTCTTTTAGCAATATTAACAGCCATAGTAGCCAACCAATAATCTTTTCCACGATGAGCATGAATAATATCTATCTTTTTCTCTTTAATGATTCTGACTAACTTATAGATAGAAACAAAATCTATAGCATTCTTCAAAGGTAAAGTTCTAATCTCTATATCCAAATTAGAGAATTTATTAAACAAATTATCTTTAATAACCAATGTAAGATTATGATTCTTTCTAGATAATCCTTGTATTAATTGATATAAATGTACCTCTCCCCCTCCAAATGATTTGGCTGAATGAATATGAAGTATATTTAGTCTCTTCATTATTAGTATAACCTTCTCTCTTATTTGATTTAGGTTGATAGTAATAGTTTGAGTTTCTTTATTAAAGTTTATTATGTTTTGAATTATTGCTACTTACTTCTTACTATTCACTCATCACTGCTCTCAATACATCATCAGCACTAATCTCCTCTAAACATTTATGGTGTTCTAAAGGACAGTGGTGTTCTCCACAAGGACGACAATCAATACCATTCTCTATAACCTTGTGCTTCTTACCATAGGGACGATACTTCTGCTCATCAGAAGGACCAAATAAGGCTATTGTCGGTGTTCCTACTGCTGCTGCTACATGGACTGGTCCAGTATCTCCACTGATAAATAAGTCACACCTTGCTGCTAAAGCAGCTAATTCTTTTAAAGTAGTCTCTCCAGTAGCAATAATTGGTTTAGTTTTCATCATAGCAGCTATCTCATTTACCCTCTCTACATCTCCAGGTCCACCAAAGAATATAACCTTAGCTTGCAATTCTTCCTCTAATCTATCTCCTAGCTGAGCAAAGCCCTCTTTAGTCCATTGCTTAGTTGGCCAGCTACCTCCTGTATTAAGTCCTACTAATCTATCCTCACCCTTTATACCATGCTTCTGTAAGAAATCAAGCATATTCTTACTAGCTTCTTGATTAACCTCTAACTCTATCCCTTGATTATCTAACTCTTTGAAGCCCATTTCCTCTAAAAACTTAAGGTAGACATCTACCATATGAATACCCTTAGTAGCAAGCAATTCCTGATTCAACCAAATACCCCTTCCCTTACCACCATAGCCAATCGTATAATTTGGGTTGATTACTTTCAACAATAGAGCTGTTCGCCAATTACCATGGAGATTAAGACCTAAGTCATAATCATTCTGACTTAAATTTCTAGCAAATTTCCAGTTCTCTTTTAAACTCCACTTCTTATCATAGGCATAAACTTGACTTAAGTAAGGGTTTCCTTCTATAATATCAAAAAAGTTAGAATTAACAATCATATCTATCTGTGCTTTAGGATACTTCTTTCTCAAATTCCTAATAAAGGGAGTAGCAAAGATTAAATCTCCTAGATATAAGAGGTCAATTATGACGATTTTTTTGGCCTTACTTATATTATTATTCACTCAAATTCACTCCTTAACATCAAATTAACTGCTTCTAGAAGATTATTTACACTTATAGCCTTCATACATTCCTTATTATGCTGACAGACCCTCTTCCAACAGCATTTACATGGGGTATCTCCCTTAAGTACGATATTATTATCTCCATAAGGACCATGAGTTACTGGATTGGTTGGACCAAACAAGGCAATCACAGGAGTTTCCATTGCCACTGCTAAATGCATTGGCCCAGTGTCACAACCAATAAACAAATCTGCCCTATCATAGATTCCAGCAAGCTCTTTAAGATTAGTCTTACCAGCTAGATTATATGATCTTTCCTCCATTAACTCTATAATTTCACTGACTCCAGCCCTATCAGCAGGACTACCCGTAAAGATAACTTCACAGTTTAAATCTTTAATTAAATTATCAGCTACCTCTGCCCAACGCCGGTTTAACCAGTTTTTCGAACTCCAGCTAGTATAGGGATTGATCGTAATTAATGGTTTATCACTATCTAGACCCAACTCTTTTAATATCTGAGCAACCATTTTTTCTTCTTCTTTAGAAAGAATTATATCAAAAGCTACACTATCTGTTTTTACATCTATACCTTGAGCTATCTGAAGGTTTCTATCTATCTGGTGAATCTCTGTTGTAGGTAATTTAACCTTCTGCTGATAAAAGAGAGTAGAACCTTCTCTTCCATTAGCAGGGCCAACTCTCTTCTTAGCTCCACTTAAATAGGCTGTTAAACCACTCTTAAATAATCCATGTACATCTAAAGCTATATCAAATTTATGCTTTTTTAACTTCTTAAAAAAGCTTCGTGCCTTCTTTATAGTCGACCACTTATTATTCTTAAAATCCCTCTTCCACTCTTCCTTCGGTAATATAATAAGATTATCTATATTTGGATTTCCAATTACTAAATCCTTGGCTTTATCTTCTACAATCCAAGTAATCTCTGCCTTAGGATATCTCTCTCTAGTAGCTTTAGCAACTGGCAGAGCATGGATTACATCTCCAATAGCACTTAGCCTAATCAATAGTATCTTCATTTATTTAATTCCTTTCTGCTAACTAATAATCTACTAGCCAACTCAGCATTACGCCAAGAAGCCCCTTGATTATCCTCAATCATCTTTACAGCTTGTCTACTATGTTCTTCTAAAATATCAGGATTACTAAGATAATAATCCATCTGCTCAATTAGCTCTGTTACATTAGTGACTTGAACCCCTACCTTATTCTCTAATAACAGTTTAGTACTGTCTTTAAAATTGAACATATGTGGTCCAAAAAAGACTAGTTTACCTTGGGAAGCAGGCTCTAATATATTATGGCCTCCACGTTCAATTAAACTTCCTCCTACAAATACTAAATTTGCAATACCATATAATTTAGCCAACTCTCCAATAGTGTCTACTAAAATAACCGATTCTCTAGCCGAATCCCTCTCTTTTATTCTACTTCTTCTAATTGTATTAATTCCAACCTGATGATAAAGACTTTCTATCTCTTCAACCCGCTCAATATAACGAGGTACTAATAATAAAATTAAATCGCCAAACTTTGTCTTCAATTCATTATATAAAGAAATTAGTTGTTCCTCTTCATTATCATGGGTACTGCCAGCAACGATAATAGGCTGATTGGGATTAATCTGAAATTCTTTATAAATAGATTCTTTAACTTCAAAATCAATTTTACCATATTCTTGATCAAATTTAGTATTACCATTATTACAAACTTTATCTTCATCTGCTCCTAACTCTATAATTCTATTCATATCTTTGTTAGATTGCATACTAAGAATATCTATTTGACTAAACATATCTTTTAGTAAATAGCCTAAATACTTATATTGCTTAAAACTACTATCACTTATTCTCCCACTAATAAGCATCACCTTAGCACCTTGCCTCTTACTATACTTTATTAAATTCGGCCATAGTTCAGTCTCCATAATCACTACAAGGTCAGGGCTGATTGCCTTTACTACCTTATTTACAATAATAAAGAAATCAAAGGGAATGTAGATAAAATCATCTGCTTCTTTAATAATTTTTCGAGCCATACCCCTTCCAGTGGTGGTCATAGTAGAAAAGATAATTTTATATTCAGGAAATTTCTGCTTTAATTCAGCTACAACAGGACTAGCAGCACCTGCTTCTCCTACCGAAGCAGCATGAACCCAAATAACTTTTTCACCTCTAAACTTTCCTATAATATCTTTTGGTAAAAAACCAAATCTCTCCAATAAAGAAGATTTATTTTCTTTATTAATTAAAACCTTATAAATTAGTATAGGAGAGTATAATAATAAAATAATAAATACTAAAAAATTATAAATAAAATAAGCTAGTGGCATAACCAAGCTCCTTTTTTATTGAAATAATTGCTATATTTACAACTTATATTGATATAAAACTGATATAATTGAGAGAAAGTGCGATACTTTTAGGAATCTGGAATCAGTTATCAGGAACCTGTAAACTATACTGATTCCAGATTCCTGGTTCCCAACACGAAAGTGTCACAACATCCCCATATTACACCATCCTGTTTAATTATATAATAAAGTAATTATCTCTTCAATACTAGCTAAGTAATATGAGAAATTAATTCCACCAATATATAGTTTTTACTTAAATAAGCATTTTATTAAAAGTAAATTAAGTGATGGGAAGATTCCCATCACTTAATTTATTCTCTTATCTATTAAAACTTCAATTCCAGATTGAAACGAATATCTTTTTCTAATTGATCATATTCAATTCCAGTATTGAAACAGTCAAATTCTCTCATTACAGAATATTTCAGAGTAGATAATTCATCATCAATAAAATCATATCCTGTCTCTATCTCAACATCCCAATAAGGGAAGTCCAATTGGTTTGTTTGAAAATTATAACTTAGAGTAACCTCATTATATAAATCATCTCTTTCAACCTCTTCATCTTCAATAGGCGTTTCTCCTACTGTTCCTACATAATTATAACCTAATCCTATACTATTAAACTCATTAATTTGATAAGAGGTCTTAGTGTTAAATTGATAATAATTATAATCATCTTTATTTTCATAAGTGCTATTGCGGGCAAGTGCATTCCATTGAAGATCTAAATTTTCACTTAGTGTCAAATCACTGCCAATACTTGCAGTAATATAATTTCTCTTTCCGATCTTTTCATCTTCATCGGTTAATAAATCAAATTCAAAAGGAGTCTGTCCAAGCTCATCATAGTATTGATAGTCTAAATTAAAGTCAAGAAAAGCTATTTTCTGATCAATACCTACATTAAAATCATAAGTCTGAAAGTCATCTCCTGTCCCATATTTGGAGATAGATAATCCACTATCCCAATAAAGATTAGTACTATCACTTATCTTAACTTGGCTATCTCTTAATCTTAGATCAACCCCTCTTCTAGAGGTCTCAATATCAGTATCTCTCTCATAAATATCAGCTATTCTCAAGTCTGTAGAAAATAAAGTTCCATTTCCTAAGTCTTTATCCCTAACCCCTAAAGAAAATTGTGGTTTATAATCATATTCATTATCTGCTCCAGCTCGAAGTTGCCAATAGTAATCGGACCACTTCTTATCGAAGGTAATCTCCTTTCCTATCTCTGGGTCATCTTCATCTCTTTTAAAATGTAATCCAGATTTAACTCCAAAAATATCAGTAGTCAAATCCCATCTAGCTAGCCATTCTTTATCTTTATAATCTGGATCATCTTCATCATCTTCGATATAAGCATTATAACTAATATTACTATTAATGCTACCAATCTTATTTAGCAAACTAACACTACCATCTAAACCAATCCCTTGATCATAGCTTAGATTAGGCTTAAACTGAAAGTTTTCATTTGGGCTATAATTATAATCTAAATCTAATTGATTTCCCTTCTTAGTTGTAGCCTTAAAATGAAGAAAACCCTCTAAAGTTTCATCAACATAATGATCATAGTTAACTTCAAGATAAGCTCCATTATCCCTATTATATCCTAATTTAGGCTCAGGAATAGCATATTTCTTCTGCTCTGTTGGATCAGAACTGAGTGTAGTTGTAAAGGTTGGCAAAGGAAGGATCTTCTTATCCTTTATCCATAAATAAACCCCTTTAGCAACAACTTTACCATCAGGATAGATATTAATGCTTTCAGCAGTTAATTTGTAATGGGGGTCCTCATGATTACAAGCAATCAATTCTGTCTCCTCCATTACCATCTCATCCTTTACAATATTAAGCACCTTGCCTTTAAATTTGATACCCTCTTCTTCAGATAGAGCATTATAGAACTTTCCTTCCTCGTTAATATAATCATATTCTAATGCATCTCCAGAGACTTCTCTACCTTCTTGCACTAAAAGAATGTTCCCCGAAGCTTTAATAGTTTTAGTTATTAAATTAACTTGAACCTCGTCTGCTTTAATATAATCTTCTCCCATTTGAATAACTACATTGTCTTCAGCTTGAATCATTTGAGATTCTTCATCTAACATTACAAACCCATCGGCATCTACCGTAATCGGAACCTGCTCATTAGCTTGTACAACTGCTGTACATAAAACTGATATTAGTAATACAAAAAATAATATTCTCTGCAAGGCATTTCACCCTTTCTAACAATAATTAAGAAGATAAATCTTCTTAATTATAAGAAAAAATAATTTATATTTACAAAACTAGTAAATTACTTAAAGATTCAGTTTATAGATTTCCAAATCTAAGGTATAATTTGAGTATATTGGGACACTTTTAAAATTAGCGTGAGTGGGTGTGTGAGTGTGATTAAACTCCAATAAAAAGAGATTTTACACACACTCGCACTCATAGCTCACACTCGACACGAAGTGTCGTATTATCTCTATATAACGTCATAGTTAAATTTTATTCTAGATTCACAAATCTAGATTATTAATTATACACACAAGTCTATCTTACTAAACTCCTTAGTAAAATTCAAGTTTTAAAGGTTATTTACTCCAAGTAATAGGTGGAAATTGAATTAGATTTATCATATAAAAACAAAAACCTACCAAAATAGCTTAAACTACCTTGGCAGGTTAATAATAAATCTAAAGAAAATAAGTGATTTAATTTTCATAGTATAAATGTTTATTTTTTTAAAAATTATATTTATAATTTATTATTAATTTTTTACTAATATGATCACCATATTCTAAATACTTAATCAAGCCCAATCTCAACTCTAAATCATGATTTTTAGCAAATCCGTATTCCACCCCTTGCTCTAAGTTCAACCTTAAGCTATATTCATCATCTAAAGTTAAATCTAAATCATAATCTAAATTTTCGAATAATTGGTAGCCATAGTCGATATTCAAGCTAAAATCTCTCTCTAAATCATCATCTCTTTCACGCTCAATATTATATCTAAGAATAAATTTCAAATTATCAAAAGAGTCATATATTAAAGCAAGGTTCATCTCTTTTTCACTAACATTATTTCCTGTAATAAAATTATAACGCTTATTATAGTTTACATCTAAATTATATTCCCAATGTATATCTTCATAGCCTAATTTTAGATTAATCTCATTTTCACGTCGAGTATTATAACTATTCTTTACTAAATATTTATTATTCCGATTATAACTAACAGCAACAGTATATATGCCTGCATAATCAGAATAATAGTTCATTTTAACTCCACTACTTAAATTTTTATTAGTGCTTGTCTTTTCTTTATCTAAATTATCCTGATTATAAGCAAGAGAACCTTCCATCAAATAAGGCCCCCAACTTCTATAGCTCCGCAACTGAAGATCATACTTACCATGACCATAATCAATACTACTTTTTACAGCTTGAAACTGAGGGGATTGATAATCTAAACTTATATAATAATTAAAGAGTTTCCCTATAGAGTCTATATTGACAGCAGTAGCTAATCCCCTCAAATCATCATCATTACTCATCCCCAAAGTAGTCTCTATATCTAAATCAGTATGATTCCACTCATAGTTATCTGAATAACTAAAGTACTGATTAGATTCATTTGAATCATCAGACTTTAGATATCCTAGTTCTCTATCTCCAAAGTCAATATTAATCCCACTTTGCTTTCTGCTGTCAACCCTAAATCCTGTACTGGTTCTAGCATATCCATGCCATAATTCATATTTACCCTTCTTTAAATATACACCCTCTAAAGAATCACTGGCTAAAAATTCAGAGATAGCAGGAGAAGAAGTAATTCCAACATCTAACTTATCTGAGTTATTCTCTAAAGTAATCAGATAATCTTCATAATCCCATTTGGGTTCATTTATAACCAATCCACTGGAAAATACATACTTTTTATTAAGATCCAAATTCAATGCTAAGTTATACAATCCAAAATCATAGTCATAATCTAAATCTAAATATTCTTTAATTTCACTATTATATTCACCAATATCAAGTTGTAACTTATAATAACTATCAGAATAGGCTTGTCCATTACTGTTATAAGCTATTAGTATAAATAGAAAAATTAATAGAGAATATCTAATTTTGAACATTATCTTCCCCAGTTGTCCATGCAGGAATATCATCTTCTAAAATTTTACCTGCATCTGCTGGATTATCATCTGGATGCTGATAGTTGATTGTCATACTATCAATTAACCAACCTCTAGGATCAACTTTTTCAACTTGAAAAGTAATATATCCCCAATCAGTTACCATTGGTGCTATATCTTCTGTCTGCTCGTGAACAACCTCCGAGACGAGCAACGGAGGCTTCAAAAGAAGTTTGAAGTTTAAGTTTCCTCCTAATTTATTAGGATATCCTTATTCTTTTAGGACTTG
>NZ_JBSQYM010000030.1:0-23856 GCF_055140805.1 Orenia sp. | reverse complement strand
ATCTAAATTCGCGTTCATTTGCGAGATTCGTTGCAAAAAAATGTTTAAAATAATTTAAATATAGTATTTTTACAAAACTTGTTGAAGAGGCAAAATTAAATTCTTTACATATATAAATTACTTTGACTAATTAATTCTACATAGGCAATTATTTTACCTGCAAAAATTCAAATTAAAGAATTTAAGAGCTTTAAAACTTACTATAATAAGCTAAAATAATAATTGTAGCAAAGGTTATTGATTTATTGAATTTAACTCTAGTTTCAAAGGGATTAATGGCCTAAAATAAGACCTATATAGATGATTAATATTGCATAATCTGGAAAATATATTAATATAGTATAATTAGCCTGTTCTACTATTTTTACTATATTAAGACCTATAGCTATTTAGCAAGAAGTAAAGAGATTTTTTTACCTTTGATCAATATTTGTTAATAACTTAATATTTGTTAATAAATATATAATTGTATTCAATATACATCTTTGTCCTTTAATCTTAAGTTATAGGTAAAGAAAATTAAAAATTATTCACAATTGACAATATATAGAATAGTATGATAATATAAAATTTGTTAATAGGTATTTTTTTACATAAAATAAATTATATGTAATAATTGTTCTTTTACTTATATAAGTATTTAATAGTGGTTAGAATTAGATTTTATTGGTGTACTAAATATAAGATACATTAGTTTATAAGTATAGGAGGTATTGAGAGTGAAGTTTAGGTTGAGTATTCTGTTGGTGTTAATTATAGTATTTAGTTTTAATGTGAACCTTTATGCTTATAATTGTCAGGCCTTAGAGAATTATATTAGTTATCGAATTAAGTATATCCATAATATAGCCCATAATGCCAATATTACGCTATCTAAGGCTAGGGTTAAGGAATATGCTAAAGGGATTATCTATTGGTCAGATTATTATTCAAAGGAGTTTCAAGTAAATATTGATCCATTGTTAGTAACAGCGATTTTAGAGACTGAGACTAACTTTGTGTCACGGGATGACTATGATTCAGGGGCTAGTATTGGGATTGCTAGTATGAGAATTGATACAGCCAAATGGATTGCTAAAAGAATTGATCTTGCTTATAATAAGTGGGGAGTATTAAACCCAACAGATATGGGGATTAGATTTGCTGTCTATTATCTAGGTTTAGCTTATAATAAATATAATGGTGATATTGATAAGATTATAGTTGCTTATAATCAGGGGTTTGCTAAGGCAAGTTCTAAAGATTTGGATGAATTATATAATAATTATTTATTTAAAGTATTGGGAAGGTATAATTATTATCAGCAGAGGATTAGAACCTATGATGGTATAATAAATAATTACTTTGCTTATAAGTTAGCCAAATTAGATTAATCTTTATTAAATATAAAAAGTAGCAGGAAATTTCCTGCTACTTTTTCATCTTATAGAATTAAGCACCTTTATCCTCGCTAGATATTGCACCTAGGCATTCAGTACAGATAATCTTTCCTTTAAAATCTATAGTATCTCCAGCATTACCGCAGAAGGTGCAGGCTGGTTCATATTTTCTAAATATGATTTTATTGCTATCTACATAAATCTCTAAAGGATCTTTAACATCAATTCCTAGAGTTCTTCTTAGTTCAATTGGAATAACAATTCTTCCTAAATCATCAATTTTTCTAACGATACCTGTTGATTTCATTATTAAATCTCTCCTTTTTTTATTTTTAATTTTAATGGTTATTAGATGACTGACAACTATAGCTAAAGCCTTTATAACTTCCTAAAAAAATATTGCAATTATAAATTCCATTAGTTGAAGAGGTTTTATTTATACAACAATTAACAATTATAACATAAACGATATTGGTTATCAATGATATTTACTAAAAAGTTATAAGTACTATAACAATGTTGTTAAATTGTAAATCTAAGATAATTTATAGTATGTTTATCTTTTTTGATTTTGGCTCATTACTCGTCCTACGAGTTCTTTGAACTCTTTGTGATGGAAAAATACCCAAACAAATTTTTACTATCTACTGTTATCCAATTCTACTATCTAAAGTTGGATGACTATAGTTATAATGGTTGACAAAAGATATATTAAAGTTTATAATGATAATGAGAATCATTGCTAAAATATTTTGCCATGAATTACCTCCTAAAAATGAATAATATCTATCTAATCAAAGAGCAACAGTATTATTTGAATAGTACTGTTGCTTTTTTATTTGATAGTACTTTCAAGCAAATATAAATTACATATCATATTTAACTACTTTGCTAGGGTAATAGTATTTTTATGGGGATATTGCGACAGTTTAGTAATATGCCCCCACCTAGTAATATGCCCCCACCTAACCTCCCCTACGAGTTTTTAAAAGACCAAAAACTCTTCGTGGAATCTCAATTTTTAAATGTCCCCCTTAAAAGGGGAGGAACTTAAGTCCTCTCCTTATCAGGGAGAGGATTTAGGAGAGGGTGGTTTACTCACACTCACACACCCACTAACACTGATATTTAAAAGTATCACACTATCTCTATATTATGTAAGTTATTATATTGCTACAAGCTTTTATGCTTACTAAACTTCCTATTAATAAATAAAATACAGAAGAATCGAGAAAAATAGTGGTATAAAGTAGTAACCATTCATAGAATAAATCTTATAGTATATTATTATACGAGGAGGATAAATAGATGGAAGCTAAATCAGACTTAAAGCAGTTTGATAAAAGAAATAGAGAGAATAAAGCTATTCCTTTAGATAGTGAAAAAATCTATGAGATATTGATTATAGGTGGAGGCCCAGCTGGACTTTCTGCAGCAATTTATTGTATGAGAAAGGGAATCGATACTGGTTTAATTACTGAAGATATAGGTGGGCAGTTGTTATATACTATCGACATAGAGAATTATATCGGTTATAGATATATCGAGGGAGCGCAGTTGGTTGAGAAGTTTAAAGCTCAGGTAGAGCAGTTTGAAATAGGATTTGAAGAGAGATCAAAGGTAACATCTATAGATATTAATGAAAGGGTTAAGAAGGTTAGTACATCTGCAGAAAAGACTTATCAAGCTCGTGCCTTAATTATTGCTACTGGAAAGGTTTCAAGAACTTTGGGTATAGCAGGGGAAAAAAAGTTAACAGGTCGAGGTGTCTCTTATTGTGCTACCTGTGATGCTCCTTTATATAGAGCAAGGAAGGTGATAGTTGTAGGTGGTGGCAATTCAGGAGTAGAAGCTAGTATTGATTTGGCTAAGGTTGCTGAGCAAGTAACTTTAATTCAAGATTTAGACAAGTTAACAGCAGACCAAATCTTAATTGACAAATTAGATAATTTTGATAATGTTGATATCTTGACAGAGCATCAGTTATTAGAGATAAAAGGTGAAGAATTGGTTAATAGTGTGGTGATTGAGGATCAGAAGAATAATCAGCAAAAAGAGATGGATATTAATGGAGTATTTGTAGAGATTGGATTGGCTCCAAATACAGATTTTATAGACAATAAGCTAGAATTAAATCGTTATAATGAGATAGTAATTGATTGTGAATGTAAAACCAGTGTGGAAGGGGTCTTTGCAGCTGGAGATGTGACCTCTGTTCCTTTTAAGCAGATCATAATAGCTGCAGGTGAAGGCTCTAAAGCTGCTTTAGTAGCCTATGATTACATTTTAAAATTAACAGATGAAGATTAATAAAATTATCATCCCCCTTGATATTTGAGGATGATTGTTACTATTAGCTAAATACTAACAGGTGAAGGCACTAAAATCGATTAATGGGGATATTGCGACACTTTCCACTTTTAAAAAGTAGACAAAATCTTAGGTTCCGCCTAAGGGCGGGTTACGTTTTTCCTTGATGAAAAAGTAACCAAAAAATCAAGAAGAAAATTAAACTCACTCAGTAATCAGAGTACTAACTATTACCATTAATTAGATTCTTTAGCCAAAATTTAATTGAACTCTAAATTCTAGCTCAATTTTTGCTTCGTTCAAACAAAAATTTCCTTCGGTTTTAAAGACCTTAACTGTAAACCGTCAACTGTACACTGTGAACTGAAGTAAAAGTGTCGCACTATCTCTCTATTACAGCATTTTTGTGCTAACACAAAGAGTTGATAATATATAAATAATTATTTATAACAGGATTTAAAGGTGATTTTATTCTTTTGGATAATTATTTAATAAATCCAATAACTTAATAATTTCAAGAAAGGAGGTGAATAGATGATAAAGAGAATAACTATTTTATTTTCTTTATTAGTATTGCTAAGTTCTCTACTCAGCTTAGAAGTAGATGCTAGACCTTCAAATTTAGTATACCAAATACCAATTAAGGGTACTGTAAATCCTGGAATGTTAAAGCTGGTTAAAAAAGGGATAGCAGAAGCAGAAGAGGCAGGGGCTGATGCTATTATCTTTAACATCGATACCTATGGTGGCTTGGTAGACTCAGGGATTAAAATTAAAGATGCTATCTTTGCTACTAAGGTGCCTACAGTTACATATGTGGCTAATAGGGCATGGTCGGCAGGGGCATTAATTGCACTTTCATCTGATAAGTTGGTGATGCTTGCTGGAACTAGTATGGGAGCTGCTGAAACTAGACCTAATGAAGAGAAGTATATTTCAGCTTTGCGTAAAGAGTTTAAAGCAACTGCAGAGAGAAGAGGAAAGAACCCTGATTTAGCAGCAGCTATGGTTGATAAGGATATAGAGGTCAAAGGTATTATAGCCAAGAATAAACTATTAACCTTAACTGCTAGTGAGGCCTTAGAGCATGGGATGGCTGATTTGCTAGTTGATGATTTTAAGGGGCTATTAGAGAAATTAGATTTATCAGGAGGCAAGGTAGTAAAGGTTGAAGCTACTACTGCTGAAAAGTTGGCAAGAGTAGTTACTAATCCTAATATCAGTATCTTATTATTAACTGTAGGGTTTATAGCTCTAGTCTTTGAAGCTTTAGCTCCTGGCTGGGGAGTAGGTGGTACAGTAGGTCTAGTAAGTTTGGGATTGTTTTTTAGTGGATATATTATCAATGGTGTAGCAAGCTGGGGACTGATCATACTATTTCTAATAGGTATAATTTTAATGACTTTGGAGATTTTTGTAGTACCTGGCTTTGGTATAACAGGTATTGGTGGATTGATAGCTATTTTTGCTAGCCTTTATTTCTTATTCCCAACACCAGATATTGCTTTAATGGTTTTAGCTACTGTACTTATTCTGTCAATTATTGGAACAGTAATTCTTGTTAGAGTCTTTGGTACAACTAGATTATGGCAAAGAATCTCCTTAGAAGAGAGTCAGACGAAGGATGAAGGCTATATAGCTGCTCCCAAAGAAGCTACTTTATTGGGTGAGGTAGGATACAGTCTAACCCCTTTAAGACCAGCAGGAATTGTGGAGGTTGATGGTGACAGATTGGATGTGGTCAGTGAAGGTGGATTTATTGCTAAAGGTGAAGAGGTAGAGATAATTAAGGTTGAAGGAAGTAGAGTAGTTGTTAGGGCAGTGAAGAGTAAGGAGTAAGAAGTAAAAAAAATGACAAGGAGTGATAAAGTTGACTGGAGGCTTAGCGATTTTTATTATTGTATTTGGTATTTTGTTTCTCTCTGTATTCTTTTATTTTATTCCAGTAGGACTGTGGATTTCCGCTATTGCAGCAGGTGTTAAAATTAGTCTATTAAATCTTGTTGGAATGAGATTACGTCGAGTTATACCAACCCATATCATTAGTCCAATGATCAAGTCTCATAAGGCTGGATTAGATGTAACAACAGAACAGTTAGAGACACATTATTTGGCAGGAGGTAATGTTGATAGAGTAGTAGATGCTTTAATTGCTGCTCAAAGAGCTGAGATTGATTTAAGCTTTAAGCAAGCTACAGCGATTGATTTAGCTGGTAGAGATGTATTAGAAGCAGTGCAGATGAGTGTTAATCCTAAAGTAATTCAGACACCAGTAGTAACTGCAGTAGCTATGGATGGTATTCAAGTAATGGCAACTGCTAGAGTTACAGTTAGAGCTGATATTGATCGCTTAGTTGGTGGAGCTGGAGAAGAGACTATTTTAGCAAGGGTTGGAGAAGGTATAGTAACTACTGTTGGTTCAGCTGAAGCCCATACTAAGGTTTTAGAGAATCCAGACTCTATTTCTAAGACTGTCTTGGGCAAAGGCCTAGATTCTGGTACAGCATTCCAAATCTTGTCGATTGATATTGCTGATGTTGATGTAGGAAAGAATATCGGTGCTCAATTGCAGACAGATCAGGCTGAAGCCGATAAAGAGATTGCTCAAGCTAAGGCTGAAGAGAGAAGAGCTATGGCTGTAGCACAAGAGCAAGAGATGAAAGCTAGAGTACAAGAGATGAGAGCTAAGGTAGTTGAGGCAGAAGCAGAAGTTCCTAAAGCTATGGCAGAGGCTTTACGAACTGGTAAGATAGGAGTAATGGACTATATGAATTTACAGAACCTTAAAGCAGATACTCAGATGAGAGAGAATATCTCTAGCTTAGGTTCTGGAAATAAACATGAGAAGCCTTTGAAAAAAGATAAAGAGTAGGGGCTGATATAAATGGATTTTATAGAAGATATTATGCCCTTTTTAGTCTGGATAATAATTGCAGGAATTGGTAGATTGATTAAGACTTCCACAGAGAAGACTGATCAGAATCAGCAGAAGGGTAAATCTCAGAAGAAAATCTCTCCAAAAACCAGGGTTGATAATAAAAAAATAGAGACTCCTTTAGAGGTCAATAATAATTCTATCAGCCAGCAAAAAGATAAGATTCAAGAAGAGATAGAAGAAGAATATCATAACAAGATAAGTCAAATGAAAGAAAGAGATTCTGTTAAAAATAAGAAGATTAAAGATAAAAAGAATAAGAAGAAGCAAGATGAAATTAAAGATAGCAAAGGATTTCAAGTGATTGATTTAGATTCTGTTGACGAGAGTATTCTTAGAGGTATAGTATTTAAGGAGATCATTGATAAGCCACGATCAAAAAAACCCTATAAATATCAATCTTTAAAATAAAGTAGAAGGTAAGCAACTTGCTTACCTTCTATTAGTTTTGAATTGTATAAATTCTTTTAAGGTTTTATGAAATTTAATCAAATAGATTAAATTTTTAAGATAATATATCAATAATCCTTTAAATTCCTTGACATATTTATTTGTAAGTTTTATACTAGCAATGGAGAAAATAAGAAATTAAAAAGGGGTTATATGATTATGATGAATAGTGATTTTGCTCTTGCTGTACATAGTTTGATATTGCTGATTTATAGTCCTGAGAAGATGGAGACAAGTAAGTCTATGGCAGAGAGTATGAAAGTTCATCCAGTAAGAGTTAGAAAGATATTGAGTTTATTAAGAAAGAATGGATATATTGAATCTAAAGAGGGGGCTAAAGGTGGTTTTATCTTAAAGCTATCTGCAAAACAGATATCCCTTAATGATATCTATAGATTAACATCTAAGAACACACTAAAGCCTAAGTGCCATAGCTGTAATTGTGAGATTGGTGCCAATATTGAAGATGTATTAGATGTTATCTTCTATCAAGCAGAAGAGAAGGTAGGAGAATTTTTAGAAGAGTACACTATTCAAGATATCTTTAATATATTAAAAAAAAGATGTGAAGAAAATAACTCTTGACAAAAGCAAATGTAATAATTATAATTACATTAGAGTTATCCTACTATACTAATCTTTTGAATAGATAGTAGGATAATATTTTTATTACAAATGTAATAAAAAAAATTACATATTAAAAAGGAGTGGTCTAAATAGGTTGATAATAAAGGTTTAATTTAGAAATAATAAAAAGGTTAAGAGAAATACATAACAAACAACTATAAAGATTAAATAGGAGTGATAAATAATGAATGTCAAAGAAGCCATTAGAGAGAGAAGAAGTATTAGAGAGTTTAAATCAGATAAAGTGAGTAAAGAAGATTTAGATTTAATCTTAGAAGCTGCTAGGCTGGCACCATCAGGTACTAATCTACAGCCCTGGAGATTTATTATAGTAGAATCTGATGAGATGAGAGAAGAGTTAAAGGGGTGTACTTTAGACTTTGTGGCAGATGCTCCTGTTACAATTGTCTGTTGTGTTGACTATAAAGCTTTAGAAAGTATGGGTGATAGACTTAGAGAATTACATGAAGTAGGGGCTTTAAAGGGTACTGCATTGGAAAAGATGGATCTTTCTAATTATAGAGGTAGGAAGATGAGTGAAGAGGATACTAAAAGATATTTACATTTAAATCTATCTATTGCTATTGAGAATATGGCTTTACAAGCAACTGAGCTAGGCTTAGGTAGTTGCTGGTTAATGATGTTTAATCAGAAGAAGCTAGGAGATTTGTTAGGATTAGATGATAATATAGAAGCGGTAGCAGTATTACCGATAGGTTATGCAGTAGATAATCCAGCACCAAGACCACGACTATCCTTAGATGAGATAGTTATTGATAGGGTGTAAATACAAAAGACCCCAGATATATACCTGGGGTCTTTGTTATGCTTTTATCTTTAGATACTTTATAGTTATATTATTTTACTTTACTTCAGTAACACCAGTTACTTCACCTTTAGATACTGTAAAGCTATCTTTATATTCTTCTTTAGCAAAGTAGATATTACCTTTAACTGTAGCTTTATTTACATTAAAGCCATTAGCCTCAACATAAATATCACCAACAAAGATACCACCTTGTAATCTAGTATTTGGACTCTTGATAATCATCTTTGGAGCAGTAATAGTATACTTTTCAGTGATATTATGGTTTTCATCTTGAGCATAAGGAGCTAATTTACGATATAAATCATTACTAGCTTTACCTTTATTGTGGAATTCACCTTCTACTACAATCTCATGGTCAAAGGTTAAATCATTTAATGCAGCTACGATCCAAGTACCATCTTTACTGATAGCCTTTTCAAAAGAATTTTCATCACTTACTATTGAAGCTGTCGTTACTGTATCAACTTTTTTCTGGGGTTCTTCTTCAGTTGTAGTAGTTTGCTTGCCAGCACACCCTGTTAATACTACCAGAGATAATAAGAATATTAGACTTAAACTAAAAAATTTCTTCATATTTATCTTCCTCCCTTAAATGATATTTATTATTAAACAAGATTCTATGTAAATAACTAGTTATCTTGTCCAATAACTAAGACATAGTACGATAATATGTTTTGATAATTACTACTACTCATCCTAGTAAACCACCAAAAATAGTGGGAATTAGTCTAGAAAAATTAAAGAGTAAAGGTCAAACTGCAATATCTTTATCATAAGTTACTTTCTTTTTAGATAGATTAAAGAGCCAAGGGATTAAATAATAATCCAGTCCAAAGGCTTTACCAGCACCAGAAAGCATAGTTAAAGAGATTAAGAATAACCAGACTGGCTCCCAGATTCCTGCTTCTGATCCTAAAGCACCGATGATAAAGTTAGCACTCATTCCCATTGCTGCAAGTCCTCCTAAGACTGTTAAACAACCAAAGATTAAACTAAGACCTACACCTAGTTCAGTAAGTACAAGGACTTTTTGGAAGAGCACTTGATTTGGAGCAACAAAGGTCTTCATTAAATTAATGTAGATTTGGGGTGTGCCATCACTCCATAAGACTGAAGAGGCTCCAGAGACCAGTTGACCTTCAGATCCAGTTAACCAACCTTCTTGTACTTTATGAATAGCTTCGATTAAGAACCTCAATCCTAGGAAGATTCTCAAGATAGCCAACCAATAGGTACCTGACTTTTTAGAGAAGTGTCTTACTAGCATACCAATACCTCCTTTAACATCAGCAAATTGATGTTCAATATATTCCCAAATTAAACTCAAACCATTAACTTCAAATAGATAATGCATATTGACCAGATGTTTGGTCATCATTGCCAAAAATCCTGACATTGGTAGAGTTATTTTTGGAGTAGGCTTAAGCTCTGCTACGGCATAATTAGCTCCTATAGAGACCATTACTCCATGTAATTGTGGTTTAAATTTTTTTAGCTCTTTACCACTAATCTCTGCATAGATATTATTAGCAACAGATTTTCCTGCCTGCACAGCAGCTTCAACCAATTGGGGCATAACCCAGTTATCATCAGTTTCAAAGTAAGTATTATCTCCAATGGCATAGATATTCTCTATAGAAGTCTGTAGATAATTATTTACTTCGATTCTATCACGATGATTTAATTTTAATCTTAATTTCTTTACAAACTCTTTAGCCTTAACTCCACCAGTCCAGATTAGAGTTTGAGTTCTAATCTTTGTATCTTCTTGTTGAGGTGTATCAACAATCTGATTTCCTTCTAGTTGACAACTGTTAATAATTACACCATCTTCTTCTACTTTGCAGATAGTAGAATTTAAAAGAAGCTCTACCCCAAGTTCTTCTCTAAGGTATTTTTCTGCTTTAGCAATACGCTTTTTACTTAGCACAGGAAGAATCTTATCCATAGCCTCGATAACCTTGATGCTGACTTCTTCTTTTGGGATATTATATAATTTACATAAATCATCTGTCCATTGAGCAATCTCTCCAACTACCTCTATTCCAGTGAAGCCACCACCACCAACAGTAAAGGTTAATAGCTCTTTACGCTTGTTGATATCCTTCTCTTGAGAGGCCAAACTGAACATGGTACGAATCTGTCCATTGATCTTTTTAGCATCCTCTAAAGACCAGAGATCAAAGGCATGTTCTTCCATTCCAGGTATGTTAAAGTATGTTGGCTCACTACCTACTGCTAAGACCAAATAATCATAGTTATATATAGAATTTTCAGATAATAACTGCTGTTTATCAGTATCAATACCAGTAATTTCATCTTGGACTAGGTTGACTTTGCTATCATCAAAGACCTCAGCTAAGGAAACCTTTACTCCATTACTAGCAATTCTGTTACCAGCAACTTCGTGTAGTTCAGTTAATAAAATATGATCTTGATGCTGGTCAATTAGAGTAATTTCAGTTGACTTATCTTTTTTAAACTTTTTATTAAAGGTTTTAGCAGCCTTAATCCCAGCATAACCAGCTCCTAGAATAACAATTTTCTGATTCATCGCTTCCCTCCTTTAAATAAAATTATAAATTTTTTAAAAGAATATATTAGTCCTTTATTTAGTATATTTCGATGATAATTTTATAATTCCTTTATAATTTTATAGAATATTATGATTTTTTGCAGGATAAGAAGGGTTGAAAATAGAATTGATTTAATAATGATTTTAAATTAATATGTGAACTAATTAACTAATTGGTTGATAGGGATGAGTAATAAATGGTGAGTAAGTAATTGAGTTTAAAAGTGTAAAGTGAAATTTAATGGGGATATTGCGACACTTTTTTGAGTTGATAGTTGATAGTGTATAGTGGATAGTTAAAAGATTAAAATCCTTATGTTTTAAGTTTTTGAACTTAACTATTAACTATCAACTTTACACTATACACTAAAGTGAAAAGTGTCTTAATATCTCTCTATAACGACATATTTAAATTTTAGTTTAAAGTTGGATGACTATATTTGAACAACTTTCATTGTTAAATTGACTAATTTTTAGACTTTATTCATAAAATTAAAAGAAGGATATGTGGTGATAAAAATGAAGTTAAATAAAGAAAGATTCTTTGAAGTTTTTTGCCTGATATTGTTAATTAGTATCAGTTTATTTGGGTGTTCAACTCCAAATAGTAAAGATTCTACTTTTAAAAGTGATTATAAGATGGGAACAATAGTTCAACTTAAGGCTTATGGTCAAGATGTAGAGAGTACAGTCGATGATGCCTTTATTTTAATAGATCAGTTAGAACAGAAGATGAGCCTAAATATTGAAGATAGTGAGATTAATCAGATCAATAACTCTGCTGGTAAAAGAAGTGTAAAAGTAAGTCAGGATACTTATCTAGTGGTAAGTAAATCTTTAAATTATGCTAGATTGAGTCAGGGATACTTTGATCCTACTATCGGTCCAATCGTCAAATTATGGGGTATAGGTAGTGAAAAACAGCATGTGCCTGCTAAGCAGAAATTAACAGAGAAGCTAAAGCTAGTAGGTTATCAGCAGGTAAAGTTAGAGCCTAAAAGCCAGAGTATTAAGTTGTCAACAGCAGGTATGGTTTTAGATGTAGGTGGTATTGCCAAAGGTTATGCTGCTGATAAGGTAATAGAGTTACTTAAAAATCAAGGGGTAAAGAGTGCTTATATTAGCCTTGGTGGCAATGTATCTGTTTTAGGTTCTAAACCTGATGGTTCTGCTTGGAAGGTGGGAATTCAAGATCCTAAGGCTCAAAGCCGTGGTGAAGTGGTTGGTATTTTAAATGTGAAGAATAAAACAGTAGTAACTTCAGGTAATTATGAACGTTACTTTATTGAAGATGGAGTCAGGTATCACCATATCTTGAATCCAAAGACTGGCTATCCTGCTAGAAAGGGAGTTATTAGTGCTACAATTGTAGCTAAAAGTTCCTTTGATGCTGATGCTTTATCTACTGCCACTTATATTTTGGGTGTAGAGCAGGGGTTGGAATTAGTTAATAATCTAGCTGGTGTAGAGGCAATATTGATTACTGCAGAGAATCAAATCTATGTTACAGCTAATTTAAAGGATAAGTTTAAACTTACTAAAAAGAATAAATATACTTTGGTGAATTGATATATAAATTATTTAAAGTAGGTGATAGAGGGTGTTTTGGGATAGATTTCCTATTATTAAAGAAGAGATACTAGAATTTGAAGATTATTTACAGGATTCTTTAGTTAGTAGACAGCCCTTGATCCAAGAGGCTATTTCTGATTTGGCTAAATCAGGTGGGAAGAGAGTTAGACCTGCTTTACTGATGATAACAGCCAAGTTTGGTGAATATAAGAGGGAAGAGGTCTGGTCATTAGCTGCTGCTTTAGAGATTCTTCATATGGCTACCCTAATCCATGATGATATTATAGATGATGCCAATTTACGGCGGGGTTCCCAAACTGTACAAGCAAAATATGGTAAGGATGTAGCTGTCTTTGCTGGTGATTATCTCTTTACTTTGACCTTTGATATCCTAGCTGGAGAGGCTACAAAGCAACAGCTCAAGCAGGTATCTAAGGTAATTAAACAGATCTGTGAAGGTGAAATTCAACAACATCAAGATAGATATAATTTAGATGTAACTTATAAAGGCTATTTTAAAAGGATTAAGAGTAAGACTGCTTTGTTATTTGAGGGAAGCTGTGCATTAGGGGCAGGTAGTGCAGGCTTATCTAAAGGGCAAATTAGAAACTTGGCTCAATATGGACGTTATATAGGGATGGCCTTCCAATTGGTCGATGATCTTTTTGACTTTAGCAAAAGTAGTAGTAGTATTGGTAAGCCAGAAGGAAATGATTTTACTCAAGGGGTTTATACCTTACCGATCTTATATACTCTTTATGAGAGTGGTTATGGTAATAAGCTAGCAGAGTTACTAGATAATCCAGTAGAGAATAGTCAAGAGATTAAAGAGATTATAAGCAATAATGGTGCTTTAGACTATACTATGAAAATAGCTAAAGATTATATCAATAAGGCTAAAGATAGGATTAAGGGTTTGGCTAGTAATCCCTATCATCAGATATTAACAGATTTAGCTGATATAGTTGTAAATAGAGATTATTAAAGAGGTCTAAATATCAGTGTGGATGTGGGAAGCTTTTAATATTAGAAATCCCACATTTACATTGAAATTTTAAAAATCTTCTTTACAATAGAATTACCTAATGTTATAATCTGACATAAGAATATTAGTAAATCTAAAAACTGCTCTAGTTAAGAGTAGTTTATTTTTAACAGGAGTTTAAACGTTTAAATTGTTTTGTTTTCTATAATCTCTATTGTTTATAATTAAACTTAAATCTAGGGTATATAGAGATATTAAGATACTTTCGTGTCAGGAATCTGGAATCAGTCTGTTTTACTGATAACTGGTTCCTGACTTCTGATTCCTAAAAGTGTCGCACTATACCCATTAAGTTTCATTTTGAATTCACATACTTATAAGATGTAATTAACTTATTTAGGAGGGGTAAAGATGGAAAGAAAATGGTGGCATGAAGCAGTAGTATATCAAATCTATCCACGAAGTTTTAAAGATACAACAGGAAATGGAGTTGGGGATTTACAAGGGGTTATTGAAAAGTTGGATTATTTAGAGAGGTTAGGAGTCGATGTAATCTGGTTATCACCAGTCTATAAATCACCAATGGATGATAATGGTTATGATATTTCTGATTATCAGGATATTGCTCCAGAGTTTGGGACTATGGAAGATATGGAAGAGTTGATAGCTCAAGCCAAAGAGCATGGTATCAAAATTATTATGGACTTAGTCGTTAACCACACCTCTGATGAACATTCTTGGTTTATTGAGGCAAGTAAGTCTAAGGATAACCCATATCGTGATTATTATATCTGGCGTGACCCTAAAGATGGAGAAGTGCCTAATGATATACCTTCCATCTTCAGTGGACCGGCTTGGGAGTATGATGAAGAGACTGAACAGTATTATTTCCATCTGTTCAGTAAGCGTCAGCCTGATTTGAATTGGGAGAATCCTCAGGTTCAAAAAGAGGTACATCAGATGATGAACTTCTGGCTAAAGAAGGGGATTGGTGGCTTTAGAATGGATGTAATCGACTTAATAGGCAAAGAGGTTGATCAGAAGATTACTAGCAATGGAGCAAGGCTACATCCTTTATTACAGGAGATGAATCAAGCAACCTTTGGTAATTATGATGTCTTGACAGTTGGTGAAACTTGGGGGGCAACACCAGAAATTGCTAAACTATACTCTGATCCTGAGCGTAATGAGCTATCAATGATCTTCCAATTTGAACATATGACCCTTGATTGGGATGATGATGAAGGGAAATGGCGTCCTAAGCCACTAGATTTTAAGAAATTAAAGAAGGTTCTAAGTAAGTGGCAGACTGAACTAAAAGGTCAAGGTTGGAATTCATTGTTCTGGAATAATCATGACTTGCCACGGATTGTCTCCCGTTGGGGTGATGACAAGAAGTATCGTCTAGAGTCAGCCAAGATGTTGGCTACACTATTACACTTTATGCAAGGAACCCCATATATCTATCAAGGTGAAGAGATTGGAATGACCAATGTTAAGTATGAAAAGATTGAGGACTATAATGATATTGAAATCTTAAACTTCTATCGTGATAATCTTAAAAAGGGGTATACTCATCAAGAGATGATGGAGGCAATTTGGCAGAATGGGCGGGACAATGCTAGAACTCCAATACAGTGGGATGATAGTGAGAATGCAGGTTTTACAGTAGGGACACCTTGGTTAAAGGTCAATCCAAATTATACAGAAGTAAATGTAGAAGAAGCATTAGATAACCCTGATTCTATCTTTTACTATTATCAAAAGTTAATCCGATTAAGAAAAGAGAATGATGTCATTGTTTATGGTGATTATCAGTTATTGCTAGCAGATGATGATTCAATCTTTGCTTATACTAGAACTTTAGCTGATGAGCAGATATTAGTTATTGTTAACTTCTTTGAAGCAGAGGCAGAATTTATCCTACCAGAGGATATTAGCTTTGATAATAAAGAACTATTGATAAGTAATTATGAGATAGATGAAGATGAGAGTATTGCTAAGGTTGAGCTTAAACCTTATGAAGCAAGAGCTTATAGACTTAGCTAGTAGTAACGAGTAAGTAGTGACAAGTGATAGTTAATTAGTTACTAATGAAGTTTTTTACTCATTATTCGTCACTTGTCACTCATTACTAAAGTGTTTATATATTAAGGAGGAAGTTACTATGGGTGTGACAATCAAAGATGTTGCTAAAGAGGCTAAGGTCTCTATTGCAACAGTATCTTATGTAATTAATAATAAAGCAAATGTAACTGATGAGACCAAAGAGAAGGTGTTAAAGGCTGTTAAAAAGTTAGGCTATCAACCTAATCTCTCTGCTCGTAATTTGGTTGGGCAAAAGAGTAATCTAATCGGTGTATTAATACCTAATTGGGGAGATGCTGATAGATTAAGTGAGGGTAGTAAGGACAATTTTAACTTTGACAATCCCTTCTATGGTAATATCCTCAATAGTATAGAGTCACTAAGTACAAAGGAAGGCTATAGTATCTTACTTATCGGTTCTACAATTACCGTTGATAAAATTAAAAATATAACTTTACAAAGGGATTTAGATGGGTTGATTATTATTGGGGCCTTTCCTAAGCTGATAGATAATTTGAGTGAAGTTAAGATTCCAATAGTCTTGATTGATAGCTATACTAAGCAGGAAGAGTTTTATAAGGTAGGAATTGATGATGAGTATGGGGGTTATATTGCTACCAAGCACTTATTAGATTTAGGACATAAGGAGATTGGCCTAATTAGTGGTGAGTTAATAGAAGATGGTGTTGATATGGAACGCTTTAAAGGATATAAAAAAGCATTGCTTGAAAGAAATTTACCTATTAAAAAGGAGAATATATGTAATGTAGGTGTTTCTATGGAAGGTGGTTATTATGGTATTGAGAAATTACTAAAGCAGAATCAGCAGTTAACAGCAATCTTTTCAACTGCTGATATTATGAGTATGGGAATTTATAAGAAGTTACATGAGCTGAAACTAAATATACCTGAAGATATTTCAATCGTTAGTTTTGATAATTTTCCTTATACTGAATTTCTCCATCCTTCCTTAAGTACAGTAAGTCAACCAGTTTTCTTAAAAGGAAAGCAGGCTACAGAGCTATTGATTAAGCTAATTGCTGGAAAGAAAGTAGAAGATAATGGATTAACACTCCCGATAGGATTGGTAAAAAGGGATTCAGTTAAAAAATTATAAGCAAAGGGTAGGAGTTGATAAGATGAATAGTTCAGAGATTATAGATAGAGGAGCTTCTAATACAGGTAATAATTACTTTATTTTAAGTAAATTGTTAGATTATCAGCAAGCAGAGAATAGATTATTTTTAAGGTTAGCAGAAGGCAGTGTAGTTTTAGAGTTTCTAACAAGTGATATCATTAGAGTAATAATGGCTAAGCGTGACAATCAAGTTGATTTTAAAAGTACTCCAGCAGTGGTTGACCATGTTTGGGAATATAATAACTTTGAAATTACAGATAGGTCAGAGGGATTAGAGATTAGAACAGAGTCCTTAAAGATTTTGGTCAATAAGACGAACTTCTCTTTAAGTTTTTATGACTTAGATGGCAACCTAATTCATCAAGATTATAATGACTATGCTCTTGGTTGGAGTGGGGATGAGGTCAGAGCATGGAAAAAGTTAAAGCCACAAGAGAGGTTTTATGGACTTGGGGAGAAAACTGGTTATTTAGATAAGAGAGGACGAGAGTATACCATGTGGAATACCGATACCTTCAATCCCCATGTACCAAGTACAGATCCATTATATCAATCGATCCCTTTTTTAATTGGATTTAATCAAGGGAGGAGCTATGGAATTTATTTTGATAATAGCTATAAAACCCATTTTGATTTAGGTTTAAACTCCAAAGAATATTACTCTTTTTGGGCTGAAGGTGGGAAATTAGACTATTATTTTATCAATGGTTCTAATATCAAAGAGATAATTAAATCTTATACTGATCTAACAGGTAGGATGCCTCTGCCACCAAAGTGGTCACTTGGGTACCATCAATCCCGTTATAGTTATTATCCAGAAGCTGAAGTGAGAAAGGTAGCTCGGCAATTTAGAGAGAAGGATATCCCTTGTGATGTAATCCACTTAGACATTCATTATATGGATGAATATAAGGTCTTTACTTGGGATGAGAAGGAGTTTGCTCAACCTAAGCAGATGCTAAGTGATTTGAATGAGGATGGCTTTAAAGTAGTAACAATTATTGATCCTGGGGTCAAAAAAGACCCCCGTTATAAGTTATACCAGGAGGGGATCAAGCATGATTATTTTTGCAAATACCTAGACGGAGAACATTATATTGCTAAGGTTTGGCCTGGTGATTGTACCTTTCCAGATTTTACTAAGGCAGAAGTTAGAAAGTGGTGGGGAGATCAGCACCAGCTATTGTTAGACCAAGGTGTTAAGGGAATTTGGAATGATATGAATGAGCCAGGTATCTTCAGCAAGACCAGTACTATGGATCTTGAGGTAGTTCATGATAATGATGGTGATATGGGAACCCATCGTCGTTTTCATAATCTATATGGGTTATTAGAGGGGCAGGCTACCTATGAAGGATTAAAGAGATATAATTCTGAGAAACGCCCCTTTGTCTTAACAAGAGCAGGCTTTTCAGGGATTCAACGTTATTCAGCTGTTTGGACAGGGGATAATCGGAGCTTTTGGATTCATTTAGAGTTGGCAATACCGATGCTGATGAATATGGGCCTTTCTGGAATTAGCTTCTGTGGAACTGATGTAGGTGGTTTTTCTGATAATAGTGATGGGGAGTTGCTGACCCGTTGGATACAACTAGGGTTATTTATGCCTTTCTTTAGAAATCATTGTGCTATTAATAATATCAATCAAGAGCCTTGGGCTTTTGGTAAGGTGTATGAAGGAATAATTAGAAAGTATATTAAATTACGTTATAGGTTCTTAACCCATCTCTATAACCTCTTCTATCAATCCCATCAAAGTGGATTGCCTGTAATGAGACCTTTAGTTTTAGAGTATCCTGAAGATGAAAAGACCTATAATCTCTCAGACCAGTTTATGGTCGGTGATAGTATCCTAGTAGCTCCAGTGTATCAACCAGATAGAAGTGAACGAATGGTCTATCTGCCTAAAGGGAACTGGTATGATTTCTGGACTGGAAAGAGCTATCAAGGTCAAACTCATATTATAGCTAAAGCACCTTTAGAGACGATGCCAATCTTTATTAAAGCAGGTGCTATTCTGCCTCTAGCTCCAGCTATGAATTATGTAGGGGAAGAGAAGGTAGAGAAGTTGGAGTTCAATGTCTATTTGAATACTGATATTAGAGAAGGTAAGTATCGACTCTATGAAGATGATGGACTTAGTTTTGCTTATCAGCAAGGAAGATATAATCTAAAGGAGTTTAAATATCATTATTATAATGATAGATTAGAAGTTAGTATAGATACTGTGGTAGATGGCTATCAACTGGAGTATAGCAGTTATTTAATTAGATTTAGAAATCTCAATTTAAAACCTAGTGTAGTACTGATAGATGGAATGAAGAGTAGTAAATGGGAATATAATGATGGTGATTTAGAACTTAGTGTAGAGGTGGAATCAAGTAAGATAGAGATTAAATAAAGATTATAGATTTGACTAAAAATAAGGTAATAGGAGAGTAGAAGAGAGGAGCTATCAAAATGCCTTGGTGTCCTAAGTGTAAATTAGAATACAGAGCAGGCTTTGATATCTGTAATGATTGTAAGGTTGCTTTAGTAGATAAGTTGCCAAAGGTCAATTATGATTTAGAAAACCAATATAATGAGCTAGGAGATTGCTTTAATGACTATAATAATTCAAATCCAGAAGATTTGATAGAAGAAGCTAACCAATTTGAAGAAGAATTACAATCGTTAAAGGAGTGGCAGAAGCATCAATATGATCCTGGTTACTACATTGGAACTGGTCGTATTCCTAAACCTTTAGCTGCTTTTAGTAAGTTTCCGTCCTTATTAGTTGGCTTTGGAATTGTTTTAATTGGATATTCAATCTTGAATCTAAGTTTAAATGGTATTAATCTTAATATGATTTTAACAAATGTAATTCCTTTATTATTGGGAGTTGCTCTTTTAGTGGGGGGTTTACAAAGAATATTGATTAATGATAAAGAATAGGTTAAGTAGATATAGTCATCTATATAAGCAACTTTAAAGTGAAACTTAATGGGTATATTGAGACACTTTTAGGAATCAGGAGTCAGGAACCAGTTGTCAGTAAAACAGACTGATTCCAGATTCCCGATTCCTGACACGAAAGTGTCCTCTATATAGTGACATACTTTAATTTTATTCTAAAAGTTAGCTGATATTGGCAGGAATATAAATCATAGATACAACAGAGAATGATTATCATTCATGTTTTTTTATCTATTATTGACAAGCAATATTACATATGCTATCCTATTATCGTAAGAGAATTACTTATATAATTAAGGTTGATTGATTTTCATATAAATCAGTCATTTTTGAATTAATAATTAATATCTTAGGTTTAGTAATTACATAATTATATGTGGAGGTGAAGGTAATGGCTTATACAATTACTGATGCTTGTATTTCTTGTGGTGTATGTGAAAGCACTTGTCCAGTAGAAGCTATTTTTGAAGGTGATACTCAATTTGAAATCGATGCTGATGCTTGTATCGATTGTGGTGCTTGTGCAGGAGCTTGTCCAGTAGAGGCAATCGAAGAATAATATATACATAAAATCCCAGAGGATATCCTCTGGGATTTTTATTTTTGAAGGGGTTATGATGTAAGAATTACAAAAGAGTATAGCTATCTTTAGAGATGTTAATTTATAGATATAGGCATTTCTAGGAAAATTAATACATAATATTTTAGCAGAGAATAATTCCTTTGGCAGATTTTATACCCAGACTTCAAAAAGGGTTATTTGTATTCTAGGAGATGATTTAGAAATTATTATCAATTAATTTAATATCTAAAAGATAAAGGTAATTTTATATTTTTATTGAATAATATACAAACTAATGTTAAGAATAAATATTTAGGTTCAACAATGAACTTTGTGATTAAAGATAATCTTAGTTACAACAAAAACATAGAAATTGAAGTTTTAAATATATTTAAAAATTAAGATTAGTGGCAACGAATTAACGCGAATCGCACGAATTAGAGATTAAAAAATTTAAAATCAAAGATTGAAAAGCTTTTGATCTAAATTCGCGTTCATTCGCGAGATTGGTTGCAAAAAAATGTTTAAAATAATTTGAATATAGTATTTTCACAAAACTTGTTGAAGAGACAATATTTGTAGTTAATTAAATAGAATGGGGTGATAAAAAGATGAAACCTACTCTTGGTGTAGCTTTAGGTGCTGGATCAGCAAGAGGGTTAGCTCATTTAGGAGTTTTAAAGGCTTTTGAAGAAGAAGGGTTAGAGATTGATTACTTAGGTGGCACAAGTATGGGTAGTGTGATTGGTGGTTTTTATGCTGCTGGATTGTCATTAAACAGATTAGAAAGGCTAGCTATTCACTTGAAGTGGGAGCATTTGACAGATATCACTGTACCAAGAAAGGGATTGATTGCTGGAAAGAAGGTAAAGGAGCTTTTTGAATTACTAACTCATAAAAAGGATTTTGATGAGTTAAAACTCCCCTTTGTAGCAATAGCAGCAGATATTGAGAAAGGAGAGGAAGTAGTAATTAAAAAGGGGCTAGTAGCTGATGGTATTCGAGCTAGTATGTCGATTCCAGGAGTTTATGTACCTTATGAGTTGGATGGTAGAGTGTTAGTTGATGGAGCCGTATTGAATAGAGTTCCCGTAACTGCTGTAAGAGAGATGGGGGCTGATATTGTAGTAGGTGTAGAAGTTAGTCACAACGTAATCCATGGAACTAAGATTAATAATATTTTTGATGTAATCATCAACTCCATTGATATTATGCAGCAGGAGATTGCAGAACATAAAAATACTGGTGCTGATATCTTAATTATTCCTGAAGTTGGTCATATCCCTACTACTGGTTTAGATAAGGCAGAAGAATGTATAGAGTTAGGATATCAAGCTACTAAAGATTCTATACCTAAGATTAAAAAGTTAATAGAGGAGTGGAGTGTTGATGAGGCGTCTCAATAGAGAAGATAGACATTTACTACTAGGATTCATCTGTTTGTTAATAGTAGGTTTTTTAGTTTTTTGTCCTACTAATTATTATAGAATCTCACCTGGCATTGCTAAAACTTTAGAGCCAATGGTAGAGGTTAAAGCTAAATCTTATCCAATAAAAGGTGAGATAATGTTGACAGCAGTATCAATGAGAGAGGCTAGATTATTTGACTATTTATATATTAAATTGTTTCATCCCCAATTGATTGAATTAAGACCTAAGCCTGAGGGAATTGACATGAAAGAGTATGCTGAAGTTATGTTAGAGATGATGAAAGAGAGTCAACTTAAGGCTAAAGCAGTAGCTTTAAAGGAAGCTGGTTATAATCCAAAGATAACTGGTGAAGGTGTTAAGGTTGTTAAGGTCTTAGAAGAGGGCGATGCCTATGGTAAATTACAAGAAGGAGATATCATAGTAGCAGTTGATGATAAGCCAGTTCATCTGATGAGTGAGACTGTAGATAAGATTCAAGATAGAGAGATGGGACAAGAGGTTAAGGTAACTGTTAAAAGGGGTAATGAGAGGAAGAACTATAATTTAAGAACACTACCTTTGCAAGAACAATCAGATAATCCATCGATTGGTGTTTTGATTACACCTTATAATAGAGAATATGATCTTCCCGTTGATATAGAGATTAATGCTGGTAAGATTGGTGGACCATCAGCAGGGGGGATGTTTACTTTGGAGATATATAATCGTCTAATACCAGAGGATATTACCCATGGTCTAAAGATTGCTGGAACAGGAACAATTGATTTAAATGGTAATATTGGTAAGATTGATGGTATTCAACAGAAGATAGCAGCAGCTAAGAAAGAGGGGGCTAAGATATTCTTTGTACCCATAGGTAATGCTGATAAGGCTGAACAGATGGAGGTATCAGGAATAAAATTAGTAATAGTCAAAAATATAGATGATATAATTGACTACCTTAAAGGAGAGCAATTTGATTTATAATATAGGTGCTTAGGTATTAGAAGAGGTGGTCAATTTAATTTGATAACTATCTAATACCTAATTTCTTTATAATTTTAATAATTCAATTAAAACTTGAGCATTGGCTCTAGCATCATCGATTGCTCGATGGTGGTTCTCGATAGATATTGAAAAATAATCGGCGATTGTCTTTAATTTATGATTATCTAAATTTGGCAACTTTTCTCTTGATAAATGTAGGGTATCTACTAGCTGGACAACCTTACTCTTATAGTCAGGGCGGTTGAACTTGAATTTATCTACAGCAGCATCTAAAAAGGGAATATCAAAGGCTTTAATATTGTGACCAGATAAGAGGCTTCCTTCTTCTATGAAATCTACAAATTTAGGTAATACCTCATAAATTGATTCTTTATTTTCTACCATTTCTGTGGTAATGCCTGTGATTTTGCTTATCTTTTTAGGGATTTTCATAGCAGGATTTATTAGTGCGTGAAATTCATCATAGATTTCAAATCTATGATTTTTAGTATCTATCCTGATTTTAACTGCAGCAATTTCGATGATCCTTCCCCAACTACAAGGTTTTAGACCTGTAGTTTCCAAATCAAAAACTATATAGATCTTACTATTATCTTCTTTTAGGAGGTGTATAATCTCTTTGGCTACTTCTCTTTCCAATTCACTACTTTCAACCTTTTCTTCCAAGATTGCTGTTAAGTAGTTCTTACTTTTTTTGGCTACTTCAGTTTGGTTAAAGTATTTATGCCAGACTTCAAAAGTATGATATAAGAATCTATATATATTGAGTTTTTTATTATAATATTCACTCCTTTTATTAGAAGATTTTTTCTGTTTTTTCAAATCATTAGCCAATTTTATAATTATATCATTAATCTCTTTCATCTATTCATTCCTTTCATAAACCTGTGGTTATTGATTTTGGGACTATAGGTATGTGAATTCAAAATGAAACTTAATGGGGATATTGCGATACTTTTAAAATTAGCGTGAGTGGGTGTGTGAGTGTGAGTAAACCCCAATAAAAAGAAGTTTTACACACACTCACACTCAT